>CAVCAV010000076.1:0-13010 GCA_963600165.1 Christensenella sp. UBA1685
TCAGGAGACTTCGCCCCCAGAGAGGGCGCAACCGTACAACTATTTTTATATACATTTAGTGGCAAGTAAAGTCAAAACGCCTTATATTTGCAGTCAGAAGAGTGGCATATTGCCATATTGATAACCCGTAAACAACAAATATTATGGCACAGACAGCGATGACAGTCCGAATGGACAGCCAACAGAAGATGCAGTTCGACAGACTTTGCGAACAGTTTGGCATGAGTGCGAACACGGCAATCAACGTCTTCGTAAAAGCCGTTATCCGCAGCAAGAGCATCCCTTTCTCCATAAAGGCAAAGGAAGAGGACGAGACGACAACGAGAGCACGCAAAGCGTTCCAAAACATGTGTGATACGGCAAGAGCATACGATGTCGACATGACCTTGGATGAAATCAATGCCGAAATCAAAGAAGTTCGACGATTAAGAAAAGAGCGCAATGGTGTACGCAGTAATTGACACGAACATTTTTGTGTCTTCATTTATCACACAAAATCAATTGGCCGCCACCCGAAGAGTAGTCATAAGTTTGTTCAATGGGAAAATAAAGCCATTGTATAATGCGGAAATTCTTGAAGAATATTCGGAGGTGCTTCATCGTTCCAAATTCCATTTAACGGAAAAGGACATTAAAGACCTTTTGGATTTCATCAAGCAGAACGGTATCAACTCCGACCGCTTTCCTTACGAAGGCGATATGCCGGACGAAGACGACCGCATATTCTATGAAGTGGCACTAAGCGAAGAAGACTCCTTCTTGGTTACAGGCAATCTGAAGCATTTCCCTCGTACGCCCAAAGTCGTGACAGCCGCTCAAATGATGGAAATCATTGAGCAGGATTATTGACACGCTTCACAACTCTATCCCACCAACCAAAAAGCGCCGGCCCCATTGCGGGGTCGGCGCTTAACTTATATATGAGAAACGTTTATTTCTTCGGAGCTTCGTAGACGAAGTGGAGTGTGTAGGAGATGTCCTTGCCGTCGATCTGCGTGGAGCAGACGATGTCGGCGGTGCCGTATTGGCCCCTTTCAAAGCCTTCGAAGTGAATCTGAGAAGTTTCGGAGCGGCCGGCGGCGAGGCTGAACTGACACTCGTAGCTCGTAGTCTTCATGGTGTAGCAAGCACCGAGACCGAGGCCGCAGATGGCCCACGGACGGAACTCGCCCTGGAGTTCCACCTTCACCGTTACGGGGATGGGGAAGAAACCGTCGGTGGTGTTGGTGAACTTCGGGTCGGCACCATTTGAGGCATCGCCGAACTCAAGACCGATGTAGCCGCCGCCATAGTTTATTTCCTCTATGGGGATGGTGAGCACGTCGCCGTTGCGCACCTTCTTGCCGTTGAAGGTGATTTCAACGGAAGCTGTGGTGTCAGCTTCCTTAACTACAACCTTACAAGAAGCACTGATGGCGGGGTTGGCCACGGAGGTAACCGTAATGGTGGCTTCGCCTTCTGCCACGGCAGTGACTTCGCCGTCGGCATTCACCGTAGCGACAGACTCGTCGGAGGAAGTCCACGTCACGCTCTTGTCGGCAGCGTCGGAAGGCGTAAAGGTGGGCATGAGGCTTTCGGTTGAACCTACATAAAGCTCAAGCGAGTCGTGGTCGAGCGAAATGCTCTTGAGTTCCTTGCCGGAAGGACGACCGCCCTTGTAGAGCGGAGCGTCGATTACCTGCATCACACCGTCGGCATCGTTGTAGAAGAAGATGACGAGAGACATGTTCTTGGCGTCCCAATAGTCGCGGGCAAGCGTGTAGGTGTAGTCCTTGGTCTGCGCTTCGCCGTCCTTGAGGGTGAGGGCTTCGCCGTAGTCGCCGTTGAGAGCTGCGCGGAACACGTGGTTGTGGACATACTGTGCGTTGTCCTTGCCGTTGGGCTGCGTCTGCACGGAAGTGATGTCGCTCTCGGTGAGCCACACCTGGAGTTTGCCCTCCACGTCGGCCTTGCCTTCTACTGAAGTGGAAAGGCTGATGGTGCGCGAAGCTTCGTCGTAGACGAGTTCCTTCACTGCAAGTGCGGCCTTGGGAGCCACGTTGAAACGCTTGAGCGCAGCGGCGTTCCAGTATTCGTAGTCCATGTCGCCTCCGGTGCGGTCAACGAGTCCCTTGGGGAAACTCTTCACGCCCCAGTGGTCGACGTAGGCATTGCCGAGCGTGGTGGCAAGACCAGCGTTTGACTTGCCGTCCTCGAGCAGACTGAGCGAACCGCCGTGGATGGAAACGGCAATGAGACGTTCCGAACCGAAGGTTTTCTGCATGTCCTGAATGGCATCGGCAGCCTTGGGACAGTTGGAGCACTTCTGGCCGGTGAAGTCTTCTATGAGCACGTTCTTGAGCGTGCTTCCCGTGTCGGCTTTGGTGAAGCGCTGTGCTTCGTCGATGTCGTTGCACGAGGTGAGCGCGGCGGCAGCGGCGAAGAGGTATGTAAAGATATGTGTAAGTTTCATTGTCCGAAAGTTAGAAGTTGAAGGTGTAGGAAGCCTGTACGCCCTTTGAGGCGGGCACGTAGCGGCACACGCCGCCTGAGCAGTTGTAGCCTGCGCGCGTCTTGCCGTAGCTCAGCTGCAGACGGTGCGCCTTGTGGGTGAAGGTGACGGCTCCCATGAGGTAGTGCTCCTTGTGGGTACCGCGCGAGGTGTCGGTGGCACCGTTGGCGAGATAGTAGGGCACGTGGCCGTTGAACTGGTCGCTCACGGTGAACATGAAGTTGGGGAGTACGGAAAGTTCGAGCAGACCGTACCACCAGTCCTTCTGGTCCTGACGCGTGTGGAGATACTGTGCCTCGCCGCGGAGCGTGAGCTTGGGGGAGAACTGGTATTTTCCTTCGGCTACGAAAATGTTGCTCTTGATTACTCCGCCTTCGCCTTCAATGACCGTCTTGTTGTAGCGCTGGTTGGAGTACATGAGGCTGAGCTTGAACTGCTTCGTGATTTTCTTCTCCATCTGCACGTTGATGTCCTGATAGTAGGTTTCAGGTCCCATCTTGAAGAAGCGCGACTTGGCTCCGTTGCCGCCAACTTCGGTGGTGTGGTCGGCGTCGGTGGTCTGCTCAATGCCGCGGATGTGCGAGAAGTTGACCTTGAAGTTCGTGCCGTACTTTCCGCCGAGGGCCGTCTTGCGCTTGAAGTTGTAGCCCACTTCGGCCTGGAAGGCCCATTCGCCCGGAGCCATCTGCGTGGCGTAGGGGTAGAGGGCGGCGAGGGTGTAGGTGTGCTGCATGGCGAAGGCGGGGAGGTGGTTGATGTAGCAAGCCGTGGAAGCCTTGTCGATGCCGCGGTGTGAGCGGTAGGCCATGTCCTCGCTGCGCTTGGCCTGGAGCAGCACGCTCATGCCGCGCTTGGAGTAGGAACCGGAGAGGAGGAGCGTCTGTCCGTGGTTGTAGATGTAGCCGTTGGAGGAAGAGGGGTCCTGACCTTTCCAGGCATATTCGGCGAGGAAAGAGTAGGCACCTTTCTGTATGTTGGCGCGCACGTCGTAGGCGGGCACGTTCTTGGGCAAGTTGAGGCGGTAGGCTGCGCTGACAGGCTGGCCGGTCACGGCGTCGGTCTCACCCGTCTCGCGGTTGACGTAGAGTTCGGGGTCGGAGGTAGGGCCGTTGTTTACGGCAGAGAAGCCGAGCGTGAGGCGTGTGCCGTTCTCGTCCATGCGCTTCACCCACTGGTCGACGTTGAGTTCGATGTCGCCACCGTAGGTCCACGGGTTGCACTTGTCGAGGTTGCGGTGGTGCCAGTAGTAGCGCTGCTGTCCGCCGAGCACCTTGAGGTTCACACCCTTGAAGGGCTTGATGGCGAGGCGTGCGCCGCGCAGCGAGTTGTCGATGCCGAGCGAACGCTCTTCGTAGGTGCGGAGGATAAGTCCGCTGCCGAACTGGTCGTAGAAGTCGCCGAGGGTAAGCTCTGCCCATTTGTACGAACCTTTGAGGTACATGTAGGGCACGCCCCAGCCTTTGAAGTCGTTTTCGAAACCGGGAAGGGGATGGTCGAGATACTCGAAGCGGGCTCCGGCCTGGAAGTATTTGTTGAGAAGGTGGAGTTCGGCATAGGTGTTGGTAAGCACTTTGTCGGAGTAGGTGCCGGTGCCGATGCGGTTGTCTTCCTGAGGAACGAGCACGTCGCTCTGCACGCTTCCGTGGAGCGAGAATTTCTTTCCGTCGTCTTCCTGTGCCGTGGCTGTCAGGACGGAGGCGAAGGTGAGGGCCGCCAGTGCGACTTGGTATTTCATGTGGTGTGTGGTGTGTGGTTTACGGCCCTGCTGATGTTGCGCCGGGCCTTGTTGGTGTACGAGTAAACAAAAACGCACAACGGGCTAACGGTTTGGATGCCGACAGATGTGTGTGAGCAGCCAAGCCGTTGACCCGTAAGTGAGTGACGATTCTTTGGAATGTCCGTCGACCTACGATGGCCGGCGGAACGGACGTTTTATTTGCTTTCCTTGCCTGCAGCAAGGAGTTTCTTTACTTTTTCGAGCAGATGCTGTTCGCCGCCTTCGGTATATCCGCTGCGGCTTTCGGCTATTTTGCCTTCGCCATCGATGACGAACACATGGGGAATCATGTTCACGCCCATAGCGCGGCGGAAGTCGCTGTTGGGGTCGAGAAGCACCTGATATTCCCAGCCGTTGGCGTCGACCATGGGCTTAACCTTCTGGGCGTTCTGTGCCTCGTCGATGGAGATGGCCACTACGCGCACGCCGGTTTCGTCCTGCCAGTCGGCATAGACTTCGTTGATGGCTTTGAGCTCACGGTTGCAGGGTTTGCACCAAGTGGCGAAGAAACTGATGATGAAGGGTTTGCCGTCGTTGGAGAGGGTGGCGGTGTCGACCGTCTTTCCGTTGATGTCCTTCAGTTTGATGGAAGGAAGCTGGGCAAACGATGCGCCAACGAAGCCCCAGAAGAGGAGCATGGCGAGCAATAGTTTCTTGGTTTTCATTGTGAAAGAGATGGTTATTGCCGTAGTGCTGACGATGAATGCACACGCGGCGCTGTTGTTATTTTGGTTTCTTTATATTTGACCGTTCGGACGTTCGGCGATACAGTCTTGCAGTTGCCATCTGGCCGCTCTTTAGGGCCTTCGGCTTACTTTTCGTTTGTTTATCGCGGCAAAATTATCCATTTCGTCCGATACGGCAAATGTTTTTATAGATTTTAAAATCTGCAGATCCTAAACTTTGTTGTTCACGCATTATCGGGTTCTTCGCAGCCGGCGTCTTCGCCTTCGAGTTTGAAGCGCAGGCGGAAGGAGTGGCGCTCGGCGTCCCAATTGGTGCCGAGGAGCACGAAGCGGCCGAGCTGTGCGGTGTGGCCGACGTGGAGGCCGATGCAGGGACACACGTCGTAGGTGCCTATTCTGACGAGACGCAACATTTCGCTGGCGTCGGAGGGAAGGCGGTCGAGCTTTACGCCTTCGGGCACTTCGTCGGCGCGCACGAACTCGTAGCTGACGGGGAGGTCTTCGGCGATGAGGGCGTTCATGCGGTCCACTATCTGCTGCACTTCGGCCTCGGAAGGTTCGGCGGGAAGCTCGTAGCTGATTTTGCTTTTCTTGCGTTCGATGTGGGCATTGCGCGAACGCTCGCAGCCGAACATTCTCACCATGGTCTGGTTGAGCAGATGTTCGGCGGTATGCATAGGAGGATATTCTTTCTTGTTGTGTGCGTTGAGTTCGGGAGTCGGCATATATATATGTGTGTAGAATGGAATTTGAGAGTTTGCCATATGGCATTGCATTGCTGCGCAGCTTACATAACCCCAAAAGGAAACCCAGGGCAAACGAAGCGCTGCCCTGGGCTGTTTTGTGCAGGTCTTTTTGTCTGCCTTCACGCTGCGGGGAGACTTACACTCTCACGGCACGCGTGACGTTTTCGATTTGTTTGAGCTGGTCGCAGATGTTGAGCACATCGTCGGTGTCGTAGACGGAGATGACGAGCTCGCCGTCGAAGATGCCGTCGTTGGTGTTGAGCGTGATGTGCTTCACGTTGAAATGGGAGAGCTTGTGGAGCACGTCGGCAATGGCGTAGAGCACACCTTGTGAGTCGACGCCGTGCACTTCTATCTTCACGTCGAAGAGGATTACCTTGTGGGTGTCCCAACGGCAGGCCACAATGTTGTTGCCGTAGCGGGTCTTGAGTTTGACGGCGGTTTCGCAAGCGCGCTTGTGTATCTCGAGCACGCCGTCGTTGGTGATGTAGCCCATCACGTCGTCGCCGGGGATGGGCGAGCAACACTGGGGAAATTCGCACTTCTGGAGCGTTTCCTCGTCGAGCACGAGCACTTCCTTGCGGTTGATGTTTTTCACAAAGTCGGCATCGACGGGAGCGTGGCCCGAACCTGCTGCGGCATTGTCCTTTCCCATGATGGAAGAAAGGAAACGGCGCCAACCCTTCTTTTCGTTGCGGCCGCGAAGGAAGTCGGCATCGGCTTCGGTGAGCTTGGTCTTTTCGCTGCCGAGATTCTGGAAAAGTTCGTCGTTGGTAAGTATGTTGAGATGGCGGCGCAGGCGGTCGGCCGACGAGGGGTCGTAGGGGATGTTGTGGTTGATGAGGAACGTGCGGAACATTTCCTCGCCGCGCTTCTGCTGGTCGCGGCTTTGGCGGCGCAGCACGGCCTGAATCTTTGCACGGGCCTTGGCCGTGGTGGCAAAGTTGAGCCATTCGGCCTGCACGTGTTGGGTGCGCGAGGTGAGAATTTCCACCTGGTCGCCGCTGCGGAGCTTGTAGCTGAGGGGCACGAGGCGGTGGTTGACCTTGGCGCCGAAGCAGTGCGAACCGAGCACGGAGTGGATGGAGTAGGCAAAGTCGAGCGCCGTGGAGTCCATGGGCATGGTCTTGAGTTCGCCCTTGGGGGTGAAGACCATTATTTCGGAGGAATAGAGGTTGAGCTTGATGTTGTCGAGGAGGTCGAGCGTGTCGGGCTGGGGATCGTCGAGGATTTCCTTGATGGTGTTGAGCCAGCGGTCGAGCTCGGTGTCGTCGTACTCGGCGTCCTTGTCCTTGTATTTCCAATGGGCGGCAAAGCCCACTTCGGCAATGTCGTCCATGCGGTCGGAACGGATTTGGACTTCTATCCATTTGCCCTGTTTGGACATGAAGGTGTTGTGGAGTGCCTGGTAGCCGTTGGTTTTGGGATTGGAAAGCCAGTCGCGGAAGCGGGTGGGATGCGGTGTGTAGATTTCAGTGAGGGCGGAATAGATGCGGAAGCACTCGTCTTTCTCGTGCGTGCGGTCGGCGGGGGTGAAGATGATGCGGATGGCGAGTATGTCGAAGACTTCCTCGAAAGGGATGTGCTTGTTCTGCATCTTGGACCAAATGGAGAACGGACTCTTGATGCGTGCCTTGATGGTGTATTTCACGCCCATCTGGTCGAGCTTCTCGCGGATGGCGGGAGTGAATTTGGCAATGGAGTCGTCGCGCTCCATCTGCGATTCGGCGAGTTTGTCGAGTATCTTCTGGTACTCCTCGGGGTGCTCGTATTTGAAGCTGAGGTCTTCGAGTTCGGTCTTTATCTTGTTGAGTCCGAGACGGTCGGCAAGGGGTGCAAAGATGTAGAGCGTTTCGCCGGCAATCTTGTACTGCTTTGAAGCGGGCATGCTGGAAAGCGTGCGCATGTTGTGGAGGCGGTCGCTGATTTTGATGAGGATGACGCGGATGTCGTCGCTCATCATCAGGAGGAGTTTCTTGAAGGTTTCCGCCTGGAGGGAAGCGCGGTCGCCGAATATGCCGCCGGAAATTTTGGTGACGCCTTCCACGATGTTGGCCACCTTCTGTCCGAAAAGGTTGCTGAGGTCTTCGTTGGTGTAGTCGGTGTCTTCTTCCACGTCGTGGAGGAGTGCGGCGCAGATGGAAGTGGAACCGAGCCCTATTTCGCCACAGGCTATCTGCGCCACGGCTATGGGATGGAGAATGTAGGGTTCTCCAGAGCGGCGGCGCACACCTTTATGTGCTTGTTTGGCAAAGTTGAATGCCTTGGTGATGATGTCCACCTTGCGGCGGTGGTTGGTGGCGAGGTAAGTGTCGAGCAAATGCTGGAATGCGGCATTGATCATCTCCTCGTCCTTAATCTCCTGCGGGGAGAGCACTTTGGTGTTATTGGTGTCAGTCATGGCTGTTCCTCCTTGATTGTCGTGGATTAAATGGATGGCGAAGTTTTGGAATAAAAAAATTCCAACTTCTTTATCGTTTCCGGAAACCCGTCCGACGCTTCAAAAGAAGCGTACTACTTCACGCGGATCTTCTTGCCCGCACGGATGTTGCTGCCTTTGATGTTGTTGAGTTTGCGGAGCTTTTCCACCGTGGTGCCGTTGCGTTTGGCAATGTCGCTCAACGTGTCGCCCTGCTTGATGCTTACGTTTTTCTCCTTTTCTTTCTTGGCCTTCTTGGAAGAACGGCTGCTTTGTTTTTTTGAAGAAGAAGAACGCGTGGCGGTCGTCTTGCCCGACGACGAGGACGAACGGTGGCGCGAAGCTACGCTGCGGTTGTCGAGCGATTCGTCCACGTCCACTTTCGTGCGGCGGGTGAAGAGTTCTTCGGCCTTGTAGTTGTAGACGGAGTCCTTGAGGTCGATGAAAGCGGTGAGCTTGTCGGTGGGCAGGCAAAGGCTCATCGGCTCGCTGCTTCCGGGGATGACGTCGGTGCGGTACTGCGGGTTGAGGGCATGCACGTCGGCAGCGTCTATTCCGCAAAGCTCGGCCACCTGGTCGATATGCAGGTCGCGGCTGACGAGCACGGTGTCGGTGGTGACGGGATATTTCGTCTTCATCGGGCAGATGTTGTGCTCGCAGTAGTAGTTCATGATGTAGTTGGCGGCAATGAAGGCGGGCACGTAGCCGCGCGTTTCGCTGGGCAGGTAGGGATAGATGGCCCAATAGTCGCGCGTGCCGCCGGCGCGGTGTATGGCTTTGTTTACGGTGGTGGGGCCGCAGTTGTAGGCTGCAATGACGAGACTCCAGTCGCCGTAAATTTTATAGAGGTCGTTGAGATACTGCGCTGCGGCCCAAGTGGCTTTCTGCGGATGGCAGCGCTCGTCGATGCGGCTGTTGACCTTGAGTCCGTAACGCTTGGCGGTGGCAAGCATAAACTGCCAAAGGCCGGCGGCACCGGCGTGGCTGCGTGCCTTGGGGTCGAGGGCGGACTCTATGACGGGGAGATATTTGAGTTCGAGAGGGAGTCCGTAGTAGTCGAGGGCTTCTTCGAACATGGGGATGTAGAAATTGCCGGCTCCGAGCATGTAGGAAACGGAACGGCGAAGGCGGCCGCTGTACTGGTCTATGAACTTCTGCACCACGCTGTTGTAGGGCATTTCCATCACCACGGGCAGGCGGCGCAGGCGGTCCTGATACTCTTCGGGAGTGAAGGTGGGGTTGTAGTTGGGATTGGCACAGGTGGTGTCGGGGTAGAGATATTTCTTGCCCATCCAGTCCTGAAGCAGCGAATCGGAGCTGACGGTCATGCCTTCGGGAAGTTCGATGACTTCATCGCGTCCGGTTTGGTCGTCGTGAACGGTGATGTGGTCTGTATTGTCTACTTGTGCCGTAGCGGCAAGGCTGAAACTTGCCGCAATGGCGAGAAGAATCGTTTTTAATCTTTTCATGTATGGTTTTCGTCGGAAGTAACCTTGGCGCAACGGGAACGGGTTGCACGGTCGTCAGTCTTGTGCGTCCGTAGCGCGGGTTAATGGAATTTCTATCGGGGATATATATAAATAATGCGTGGCTATCTTTTCAGAAATGGAGGCTGCAGCCTATGCCGTAAGCCGAAGAGGAACGTCCGCCAAGGGTTTGCGGATTGCCTATGACGGCGGGCTGAACGCTCATGCTAAGGTCGGGCGTAATGTCGAACTCGGAGAGCTGGGCGTCCACGTAAGCGTCTATCACAGAAAGGAGATAAACGCCGACGAAGCAAAACGCGGAGAGGTCGCGGTAGCGGCGGTAGTAGTCCTTCTTGCGCTTGAAGAGCGACTTGAACTGTTCTTCGCGTCCGCTGATGTCGTAGCGCGGCGGCAGCATGTCGAGATAGGACGCCGTGTTGGGGTCGTCGTCCATAATGTCGAGGTAAGCCTGCGAGTAGTCGCGATACATCTGCTGGTTCCACATGAGGGCATAGGCGCAACCGAGGAAACCGCCGTAGATGAAGGGAAGTTTCCAGAACTTCCGGTTGTAGATCTGTCCGGCGCCGGGCAACACGAGGGAGAGCCAAAGCGCACGTTTGGGGTCGGGCTTGAAGTTGGTTTTGCGGAAGGCGGGCTTGCCTATTTTCTTGGCAATGGAGTCAACAGCAAGCGAAAGGCGGGCCGTGTCGGCGGGAGTTTCCGCCGCATTGGCTTTCGGCTGCCGGCTTTCGGGGTCGGAAAGCTCAGACGGAGTTTCTTCCGAAGGCTTTTGGGCCCCGTCGGTTTTCTGTCCGGGCGCTATGGTGTCGGCAGAGCAAAGCACTGTAGCACACGAACTTTCTGCACGAACGGCAACCGCTTCGGCACTCTTGTCGGTAAAAACGGGCAAAGCCGAAACCCCATCTGAGGCTCCGACTTCTACGGCGCGTGAGGCATGTGCCTCCACTACGGACATGAGCGTCACAAGGACTGTGCCGAGGATAATTTTGCTGAAGTTCATGAATGAACTGTAGGATAAATCAAAAGGGAGGCACTATAAAATACCACCCTATATTTTGTCGAAAAGGGCAATGATGCGTTCCAGTTCTTCTTCCGAAGCGAAGGGGATGCTTATCTTTCCCTTTCCTTGCTGCGAGCAGGTCATCTGCACTTTGGTCTTGAACACATCGGAGAGGCGGCTTCGCAACTCGTTGTACTCTTCGGGCAGACGCTTGGCGGAGTTGGAAAGTTTGTGGCGGCCGCTGCGGAGCGTTTCTCCGTTGTTGAGCGCCTTCACCATCTCTTCCACCTGACGCACCGAGTAGCCTTTCTCTTTGATTTCGTTGAAAAGTTTTACCTGGAGGGAGGGTTTGTCAAGTCCGAGCAGGGCACGGGCGTGACCCTGGTCTATCTCCTTGTTCTGCAGTGCCACCTGCACTTGGGCGGGAAGTTTGAGCAGACGCAGGTAGTTGGCAATGGTTGCGCGGTTCTTGCCCACCTTTTCCGAGAGTTTGTCTTGCGTGAGGTTGTACTGCTCAATGAGGTTTTGGTAGGCAAGGGCTATTTCTATGGCGTTGAGGTCCTCTCGCTGGATGTTCTCCACGAGGGCCATCTGCATCATGTTTTCGTCGTCGGCCGTGCGCACATAAGCGGGGATGGTGGTAAGTCCGGCCATCTGCGAGGCGCGCCAGCGGCGTTCGCCGGCAATAATCTGGTACGTACCGTCTTCCATGAGACGGAGCGTGATGGGCTGTATGATGCCAATCTGACGGATGCTCTCCGCCAGTTCCTGCAGCGCTTCGGGGGAGAATTCGCGGCGGGGCTGGTTGGGATTGGCTTTTATTTTGAACACCGCCACTTCGTTGATGCTGGAAGAACCGCTGGTGTGCACTTCTTCCTCAGTGGAAATCAGGGCGTCGAGTCCGCGCCCCAGGGCAGGGAATTTTTTGTGTGGAGGCATTCTTTATTCGTTTTTGCTGATGATTTCGCGTGCCAGCGCGAGGTGGTTCTTGGCGCCGGTCGATTCGGCGTCGTAGAGTATGGCGGGGAGTCCGTGGCTGGGAGCTTCGGAGAGCTTCACGTTGCGCTGGATGATGGTTTTGAACACGAGTTCCTGGAAGTGGCGCTTCACCTCGTCGTAGATTTGGTTGGCGAGTCGCAGACGCGAGTCGTACATGGTGAGGAGGAAGCCTTCTATCTCAAGCGCCGGATTGAGTTTTTTCTTCACAATCTTTATGGTGTTGAGCAGTTTGCTGATTCCTTCAAGGGCGAAGTATTCGCACTGCACGGGAATGATGACCGAGTTGGCCGCCGTAAGGGCATTGACGGTAATCAGGCCGAGCGAGGGGGAACAGTCGATGAGTATGTAGTCGTACTCGTTGACGACGGTGGCGAGAAGGCGTTTGAGGATGAACTCCCGGCCTTCGAAGCGGAGCATCTCCACTTCTGCGCCCACGAGGTTGATGTTGGATGGGATTACGTCGAGCCGTTCAATGTCGGTGGTGTAGATGGCTTCGTGAACGTCCACGCCGTTGATGACACACTCGTAGATGGAGCAGTCCACCTTGCTGAGGTCCACGCCGAGACCCGACGAAGCGTTGGCCTGCGAGTCGGCGTCGATGAGCAGCACCCGCTTTTCAAGTGTGGCGAGCGAAGCGGCAAGGTTCATTGAAGTGGTGGTCTTCCCCACTCCACCTTTCTGGTTGGCTAATGCAATGATTTTACCCATAAACTATTCTGTGCTATCGCCCTTCTGCAGGCTTTGCAGCGCGCCGTCCGAAGTGTGTTTGTCCGCACGGGCGGACGGCCATGCTTCTTTGCGCAAGGGCGGTTGTGTGCAAAGGTAATAAATTTTCAGGTAAGAATGCGCAAAAGTATAAATCCAAAAACTTTGCCGTGTGGAACGCGGCGTTTCAAACGTCGCCTCCATGGAGGGCGGAGGCCGTGTAGAACGCGAAGTGGGGAGAGCTCGCGGCCATGAAGGAAGCAGGCCGCGTAGAACGCGAAGTCGGGAGACTTCGTCCCCATCGTTCGCATCATGTGCTTGCGCCTTCATGCACTTGTGCCTTCTGTATGCTTTTCCTCTTGGCGTTACAGCAATGCGGCACCGCTGCAAAGCAGCTCGTGCGAATTTGCTGCCCGCCCAAAGCGTTGGGCTCGCAGAAAGTTTTTTGCATATGTTTGCAGAAGAAAGAAGGAAACCTTTTCCATGCTTTTTGCCGCATTTCTCGCGCGCACGCGCGCAAATACCGAAGTTTGTGCAAGTTGCTGTCAGCCTTCAGCGGACGAACAATGGGAGCGAACGATGGGGGCGAAGTCTCCCGACTTCGCTTCGCCGCATAAGTAACTTTTCCCGTGTAGAACGCGACGTTCCAAACGTCGCCTCCATAGAGCGCATAAGCCGTATAGAACGCGAAGTCAGGAGA
>CAVCAV010000077.1:0-12731 GCA_963600165.1 Christensenella sp. UBA1685
GCCTATGCCACCTTCGACGGCACACAGGTGGAAGAGGGTTGCCGTTTCCTCGAAACGCTCCAGCCGCCTTATGTGCTCAAGGCCGACGGACTTTGCGCCGGCAAGGGTGTGCTCATCGTGCCTACGCTTGAAGAAGCAAAGAACGAGCTTCGCGACATGCTCGGCGGTATGTTCGGCAACGCTTCGAGCCGTGTGGTCATCGAAGAGTTCCTCAGCGGCATAGAATGCTCGGTGTTCGTGCTGACCGACGGCACGCACTACCAGCTCCTGCCCGAAGCCAAGGACTACAAGCGCATCGGCGAGGGCGACACGGGTCTCAACACGGGCGGCATGGGTTCCGTTTCGCCCGTTCCTTTCGCCACCAAAGAGTGGATGGCAAAGGTGGAGAACGAAATTGTACGCCCCACGGTGGACGGTCTGCGCGAAGAGGGCATCGACTACAAGGGTTTCATCTTCTTCGGCCTCATCAACTGCGACGGCCAGCCCAAGGTGATTGAATACAACTGCCGCATGGGCGACCCCGAAACGGAAACCGTCATGCTCCGCATCAAGAGCGACATCGTGGACCTCTTCGAAGGGGTGGCCCAGGGCGACCTCGACAAGCGCCACGTGGAATTCGACGAACGCGCCGCCGTTTGCGTAATGTGCGTTTCGGGCGGTTATCCACAGAAATACGACAAGGGTTTCCCCATCGAGGGTGCCGACGTGGAAGGCAGCGTAGTGTTCCACGCCGGAACGGCCTTGAAGGACGGCAAACTGGTCACTGCCGGCGGTCGCGTCATCGCCGTAAGTTCCTACGGCAAGGACAAGGCGGAAGCCTTGGCACGCTCCATGAAGGGTGCCGAACAGATTAAGTTTGAAAAGAAATATTTCCGCCGCGACATCGGCCAGGACCTTTAAACGAACGATGGGGTCGAGCTATGGAGCGAACGATGGGGGCGAAGTCTCCTGACTTCGCGCTCTACACGGCGTTCACCCCTCTATGGGGGCGACGATTTAATCGTCGCGCTCTACACGGCTTCGCCTTGCTATGGAGGCGACGTTTGAAACGTCGCGCTCTACACGGCTTCGCCTTGCTATGGGGGCGACGATTGAATCGTCGCGCTCTACACGAATGCGCTCTACACGATAGTAGCATAAGCAGCGATGCGAAGTCAGGAGACTTCGCCCCATACGCTTGCGCCCCCATTTCGCGCACCAACACCGTGTAGAACGCGACGTTCCAAACGTCGCCCCCATATGCGGAGCAAAGCATCCTTCATTTGCACATTCGCACATTTGCACATTTGCACATTAAAAAATCCCATGTATTCCCACAGTTTCCGTTCCAGCGTAGTGACGGGCAGTTTCACGCTGCCCGTAATGAGCGTGCTTACCGTCCTGCTGTGGATGCTCCCCGACTTTAGCGACTGGAAACTCTGGGCGGGAATCGGCATGACGCTCCTCACAGCCTACTCCGTGATGGAACTCAACAACCGCCACGCCCTGCTCCGCGTACGGTCGCGACTGATGAGCGTAAGCTACCTCACGCTCATGCTCGCCTGTCCCGTGCTGCACACATGGGACGTAGGCATGGTGCCGCCGCTCTGCTACGTAGTGGGCTATCTGCTGCTTTTTGCATCGTACCAGAAGCTGCGGGGCGAGGGATACGTGTTCCACGCCTTTCTGCTCGTGGGCATAGCAAGCCTTGTGTTTCCGCCCATGCTCGTGCTACTTGCGGCGTTTTATATCAGCATGATATTCCAGTTGCAGAGCTTCACATGGCGCACGTTCATGGCCGGTCTGTTCGGACTGCTCGTGCCCTACTGGTTCTACGCCGCCTATGCCGTTTGGCAAAACCATCTCGACACGGCGTTTCTCTACCTCCTCGACTGGTTCCACCCTGCCCTACCCGACTACTCGCAGCTCTGTCTTCCGCAACTCGTTACGGCGGGTTTCCTCATCGCACTGGTGGTCATTTCGCTCGTCCATTTCTTCCATACGGCCTACGACGACAAAATCCGTACGCGAATGCTCTTCTACGTGCTTTTCACACAGGAAGTGTGCTTGCTCGTCGGCATGGTGATGCTGCCTTCGCATTTCGAAACGCAGCTTCGCCTCTTCGCCGTGAACAGTGCGGCATTCATTGCCCACTACTACGCCTTCGGCCGCGGACGTTTCTTCGACCTTTGGTTCAACCTTTCCGTGCTGCTTTTCATCGCCCTCGGCACGTTCAACTACCTGTGCCTCTACGGCCCGCTCGGCAGTCTGCAGAACGTGCGTCCGCTCCTCGGCGTGACGCTTTGGTAGTTCCGTCCAAAACACAAAAACAGATTCCAGACAACGTATGGATGCTTTCATACAACTTCTTGTTTCCTACGGCAGCTTAGGCATGTTCATTTCGGCCTTTCTAGCGGGAAGTGTGCTGCCTTTCAGTTCCGAACTGGTAATGGTGGGACTGCTTGCCGCAGGTGCACCGCCCGCCGAGATTCTCTTTTGGGGCACGCTCGGCAACACGCTAGGTTCGCTTTTCAACTACAGCATAGGCCGCCTCGGCCGCGAAGAATGGATTTCGCGATGGGCAAAGGTGAGTCCCGAAAAACTTGAGAAGGGCAAGCGCTGGGTGCGAACCTACGGCGCGTGGGCAGGTCTCATTGCCTGGATTCCCATTCTCGGTAGCGTCATCACGGTGGCAATGGGCTTCCTCCGCGTAAAGCTCGTCTACGCCGTCGCAGCCATGGCCACCGGCAAGTTCGTCCGCTACTGGATTCTGCTCCGCGTGTATCAGGCGGTGTAACGTTACTATGGGGGCGAGCTCTCTATGGGGGCGAGCTCTCCCGAGCTCGCTTGCGCGGCATCACCGCATACATATTCACCACCTTCATATTGAGGCTTACTTTTAAAAATTATATTCCCCACCCTTCCCCAATGAACCTTCCCCACAAACTCCTTTCCGCCATCGCCGCCACGCTTTGCTTCGTGGCGCTCCTTTGCACCGTGGCAACGGGATGCAAACGCAAGCCCGAACTCTCCCGTCCGGTGCTTACGGTGAGCATCGAACCGCTCCGCTATGTGGTGGAAAACATTTGCGGAAGCCTCTACGACGTGCGCACCATCATGCCGCAGGGAGCGAGTCCGGAAACGTACGAACCCACGCCGCGGCAGATGATGGAACTTAGCGACAGCCGCCTCGTGTTCCGTGCGGGAAGTCTTGGCTTTGAGCAGACGAGTCTGCCGAAGATGCTCGATGCCGCCCCCAACGTGCGTTTGGTAAGTCTGGAACAGGGCATTACGCCCATTGCCGATGCCGACGCCCACCACGGCGCACAGTCGGGCTACGACCCGCACACGTGGATGTCCACCGACAACCTCCGCATCTATGCGCGCAACGCTTGCGAGGCGCTCGTTCGGCTCGATTCGGTACATGCCGACTCGTTTCGCCTGAACCTTGCACGTTTTGAAGAACGCCTCAATGCGCTCGACAGCGAACTCGCCGCAACGCTCAAACCGCTTGAAAGCCGCTCGTTTCTCATCTACCATCCGGCCCTTGGCTACTTGGCGCGCCAGTACGGCCTGCGGCAGATTGCCGTGGAAGCCGATGGGAAGGAGCCTTCCGTGAGCCGAATGCAACTGCTGGTGAACACGTGCAAAGAGTCGGGCACGAAGGTTTGCTTCATCTCTGCCGAGCATGCCGGCGAAGGGGCAAAGCGCATTGCCGAAACGGCAAAGCTGCGCGTGGTGGAAATCAATCCGCTGGCCTACGACGTGTGCGCTCAAATCCGTTCAATCGCAAAATCCCTAAAAGAATGAACGACCTTTCCGCAGAAGAACTCATGCACATCCACAACGTTTGCCTCAGTTACGGCGAACGGCATGTGCTTTGCCATATTGACGAATACGTAAAAAAACGCGATTTCATCGTGCTTACGGGCTCCAACGGCGGCGGAAAAACCACGCTGCTGCGTCTTGTGGCAGGACTGCTCCAGCCCACATGCGGCACGATAGAACGGCGGAAGGGCGTAGTCATCGGATATCTTCCGCAATACCGCCACATCGACCGCCAGTTTCCCACCACGGTGGAAGACATCGTGCTCTCGGGCCTTTCGTGCCGCAAACGCCTCTGGCAGCGCTTCACCGCCGCCCACCGCGAGCGCGTACACGACACGCTGCGCACCTTCCATCTCGAAGAACTGGCCGAACGTCCCATCTCCGACCTCAGCGGCGGACAGTGGCAGCGCACGCTCCTTGCCCGTGCCTTCGTAAGCGACCCCGACCTCCTGCTCCTCGACGAACCTGAAACGCATCTCGACGAGCCTTCCCGCGCCGAACTTTACGCACTCCTCCAGGAACAGGGCAAACACTGCGCCGTAGTGGTCGTCAGCCACGACGAGCACCAGTTCCCCCACATCCCCAACCGCCGCATCTGGCACGTGGAAGACAAAAAGGTCGTGGAACGCAGCGAATGGTAAAACTACAAACGAGCAATTGAGCGAACGATGGGGACGCAAGCGCATGGGGGCGAAGTCTCCTGACTTCGCGCTCTACACGGCACTAACGCGCGGCATCACAGAGACATTATCGCTTTACAAGCGCGACCTCCCCCTCTATGGAGGCGACGTTTAAAACGTCGCGCTCTACACGTAAAAAACAAACAACCAACCCGCTTAAAACAAGAAACCTCTCTTGCTTTAAGCGGGTTTATTATATCGTGCCAATCGCGAAGTCAGGAGACTTCGCCTCAATAGAGCTCCCATAAAAAGCGAAATAGCACACGCCTCACGGCGGATGCTATTTCTTCGTCATTTACCTAAAAAACACTATTACCTTTTATCGTTAGTATGTTTCTGCACGACCATTCGTGCAAAAACCTGCTTGTCTGAGGTTTTAAATGGAACTTACCTTGGAAGAGAGCGTGAAGGTCTTGCTCTGCGTGCCCTTGGTGTAAGTGGCACCTTCGGTAAGTCCGTGGAACGTGGTTCCGCCAGAAACGGTACCACCGCTGTAGATGGTGTAGCTCGTGGACTGCTTCAAGTTGGGCGAGCTGAAGAGTATAGTGGCCGAACCGTAGGCACGGGGCACGGTGAAACTCATCACCTGGTTGCCCGAAGCGTCACAAACGGTATAGACAAGGCCGTTCGTTGCTGTGGCGCGCGACCATACTACAGAACATTGCGAAGAGGCAGAACTTGTAGGCGTGGACGTACCGCCACCGAAGCCTACGAGCGTACCGCCGTTGATGGCGAACGTGTTGTCGTCGCAGTCAAAGCCTTCTTCAGGGGCCGACGTGCCGCTCGAAACGATGAAGCCGCCGTTAATGGTGAGCGTACCGTTGGAGTCAATGCCGTCGTTGTTCGTTGCGTAAGCAAATATCTTGCCGCCGTTGATGACGATAGCCTTGGAAGCGTTGAACGAGTCGTCGTAGGTGTTGCATTCAAACGTACCGCCGTTGATGGTCAGTATGTTTTTGCTTTCCATGCCTTCACCGCCGTCGGCTTTCGTGCTGAGGGTGAACTGGCCGTTGTTGACCACGATGTCGCTTTCGCAACGGATGGCTTTCGGGTTGCCGCCGCCGCTGCTTTCGCCACCGGGGCCGCCGCCTCCGCCAGGACCGCCACCGCCGCCGGGGCCTCCGCCGCCGCCGGGACCGCCACCGCCGCCGGGACCGCCACCGCCGCCGGGACCGGCAAGCACGTTGGGCGTTTCGCTGAAGTCGTCGGTGTAATCCGTCGAGGCGCTCCATGCACCACCGCCGGAAGAACTAATCTTCGAGCCTGTGGTGGCTGCTGTGATTACGGGGCAGTGGTCGTCGTCGCCGAAGGTTGACTTGCCGTCGGCAGAGATGCACTTGCCTCCTGAGCCGGAAGCGGTGATGTTGATCGTTCCGTCTTGTATAAAGAGTTCTCCGTTGGCTTTGATGCCTGTGGAGCAATAGGTGTCGCTTTCGTTTGACGTGTTGGTATACGTGCCGCCTGCTCCGGAGAGCGTGGCTTTCACGCTGCCGCCCGTCATGGTGAGGTTTCCGTCGGAAGAGACGCCCTTGCCGCCGGCTCCAGTGTGGGTGATGTCGATGGCAGCGCCGCTGAGGGTGAGCACAGAGTCGCACTTCACGGCGGTGCAGTAGCTCACGTCGTTGTCGGCCACTACTGCAGCGCCCGAACATTTGAAGGTGAGTGTGCCGCCGGAAAGCGTCATGTTGCCGCCGCTCTTAAGGCCTTTGGTCTGGTTGCCCGTAAGCGTCACGTTGAACGTGCCTCCCGTAACGGTAAGCGTAGAGTCGCACTTCATGGCCTTCGTGTCGGCCGTGGAAGCGGTGAGGTTGAGCGTTCCTCCGTTGATTTCCACGTAACCTTCGCCAGCATCTACGCAGTCGCCCGTAGTAGCGCTTACCTTAAGGCTTCCGCCGTCCATCTGAAAATAGTCCTTGGCGTGGATGCCGTCGTTGGCAGAACCAGTCACGGTAATGTCGCCGCTTTTGATGCGTACGTAGTCGTCGGAACAGATGGCGTGCTTCGTATTGCCTTTCACGGAGAGGGCTCCGTTTCCTTCAAACACGAGCTGGCCTTCGCTGAAGATGGTACCTTTCTGGTCCTCTTCGCCAGCGTCGGCATAGGTTGCCGCATCGGCGAGCGTATTGGTAGTGCCGTCGGCAAGTTGCACGGCGGTCTTTTTCTTGCTTTGGATGTTGATGGCGGGACCGTCGGCTCCAGTGATGGAAAGATTGTCGAGCACAACGGTTTGCTTGTGCGGACTGTAGAGCTTGAAGGCACCCGTGCCGCTACCGCCGAGGCGATAGGTGAGTTCGGATGTGAGCGCAGACACGGCAGTTACCTTTGCGGTGCTGTCCACACTGATATCCAATCCGCGG
Source organism: Christensenella sp. UBA1685 (assembly GCA_963600165.1). Lineage (GTDB taxonomy): Bacteria > Bacteroidota > Bacteroidia > Bacteroidales > Bacteroidaceae > Alloprevotella. The sequence continues at coordinate 6,845 of CAVCAV010000077.1, forward strand.
AATGCGTAAGGATTGACCACGCTGGCTTTTCCGTTGGCATACGACACGCTCACTTCGCTCTGCTGAGGGCCGAAAGTGATGCTGTCTATCTGTGCAACGGGCACTTCGCCTTTCGTGGCTCCGAGATGGAAATAGGCTGTGGTGCCGTCTTTGCTGAAGTCAATGCTGTCGGTCGACGTGATGTCGGTGAGCAGCGTTACCCCGTCAGTCCGATGGATGCGCACCACGTCCTGGGCCGATGCGTAGCTCGGGCAAAGGAGTGCGGCGGCAGCAATGAGCAGGTGTTGGGTTCTTTTGCTTTGTTTCATAGGACTTTTTGATGTTTGGGGAGGACATCCGAAAGTTATTACGCTGCAAAAGTATATATCTTCTTGACCTTTTCCAAATATATTAGCCAAACTCGCTACTTTAATGTACGAATTTCTTTCTTTGTGGGATGTACGCTTTTGTACATTTTTCCACAAAAAGTAGTTCGTGAGGCATGCTTGTGCAACGAATTGTCGCCAAACAAGTTACAAAACGTCGGCAGAAAGGGTGGGCGCAGAATCTTTTGCGTACTTTTGCAAAGATAGAAATTTATACAGATTGCGCAAAGCGACGCATTTAATATGAAACGCATTTTACCTCTTTTACTTTTAGGCGCACTATTCGGCACTACGCCGGCCTCAGCACAGCGCTCCGAAACGCTGCTCGAAGACGGATGGGCCTTCCACCGCGGCGAGGCGGAAGGCGCAGAGGCCGCCGACTTCAACGACCGTAAATGGCAGCACGTCACAGTGCCGCACGACTGGGCCATCTACGGGCCTTTCGACCGAGAGAACGACTTGCAGAACGTGGCGGTTACGCAAAACTTCGAAAAACAGGCTTCAGTGAAAACGGGCCGTACGGGCGGTTTGCCTTATGTGGGCATCGGCTGGTACCGCCGTTCGTTCAAGGCCACGCCCGGCAAGCGCACCACGCTCGTTTTCGACGGTGCCATGAGCGAAGCGGAGGTGTATGTGAACGGAAAGAAGGCTACGTTTTGGCCTTACGGCTACAATTCGTTCCACTGCGACGTGACGGACCTCGTTCACGCCGACGGCACAAGCAACACATTGGCCGTGAGGCTTGAAAACAAACCGCAGTCGAGCCGCTGGTATCCCGGCGCAGGACTGTACCGCAACGTGCACCTCGTGGAAACGGAGAACATCCACGTTCCGGTTTGGGGCACGCAACTCACCACGCCTCACGTGGCAGAAGACTTTGCTTCGGTGCGTTTGCTTACGACGGTGGAGAACGCCGACACGAATTTGCTGCGCGTGGAAACGTACGTGCTCGATGCAGAAGGCCGCGAAGTGGCGCGACAGGAACGCTCCACGCGCATTCTTCACGGCAGTCCCGTAGAACAGCATCTGACCATAGACCATCCGCAACTGTGGTCGCCCGAAACTCCTTATTTATATAAGGCCGTTACGCGCATTTACGCCGCAGACCGTCTGCAGGACACTTACGAAACGACCTTTGGCGTGCGCAGCATAGAGTTTGTGGCAGACAAAGGATTCTATCTCAACGGAAAGGCGCGCAAGTTCAAAGGCGTTTGTCTGCACCACGACCTCGGTCCGCTCGGCGCTGCCGTGAACGAGAGCGCCATTCGTCACCAGCTGCGGCTGCTGAAGGAAATGGGCTGCGATGCCGTACGCACTACGCACAACATGCCGGCACCTGAACTGGTGAAGCTCTGCGACGAGATGGGCTTCATGCTCGTGGTGGAGGCTTTTGACGAATGGGACGTGGCGAAATGCGCCAACGGCTATCACCGCTACTTTAAAGAGTGGGCGGAACGCGACTTGCAGAATATGGTGCGCCATTACCGCAACAATCCCTCCGTGGTAATGTGGAGCATTGGCAATGAAGTGCCGTCGCAATGCTCGAAAAGCGGATACCGAACAGCGGCTTTTCTGCGCGACATCTGTCACCGCGAAGACGCCACGCGTCCCGTAACGTGCGGCATGGACCAGGTGAGCTGCATCCTCAACAACGGTTTCGGCGCAGCCGTGGACATTCCGGGCCTCAACTACCGCACACACCGCTACAAGGAGGCTTACGGACGTTTGCCGCAAGGCTTTGTGCTGGGTTCGGAAACGGCTTCGACGGTAAGCTCGCGCGGCGTGTACCATTTCCCCGTAAAGAAAGACGCTCAGCACGTCGATGCCGACCATCAGTCGTCGTCGTACGACATGGAGTACTGCTCGTGGTCCAATCTGCCCGACGAGGATTTTGCCTTGGCAGACGACTACCCCTGGACGCTGGGCCAGTTTGTGTGGACGGGCTTCGACTATCTCGGCGAACCTTCACCGTACGATACGGATGCGTGGCCGAACCATTCGTCGGTGTTCGGCATTTTCGACTTGGCTTCGCTGCCGAAGGACCGCTACTATCTCTACCAGAGCCAATGGTTGAAAGACGGTTTCCCCTCGGTGCACATTCTTCCCCATTGGACATGGCCCGGACGTGAGGGTAAAATCACGCCGGTGTATGTCTACACGCCGCTGCCCGCTGCCGAACTTTTCGTAAACGGAAAGAGCCAGGGCGTGCGCCGCAAGAAGTCGCACGACGAAGCCGGCACCACGCAGGAACGTTACCGCCTCATGTGGGACAGCGTGCGCTACGAGCCGGGCGAACTGAAGGTTGTGGGCATCGACTCTACGGGCAACCGTCAGGAATTTCCCACTTACATGTTCACCGCTGGCCGTCCGCACCACATTGAGATTATGGGCCGCGACGGCGAAGGCCTGAAAGCCGACGGCAAAGACCTTTACTACTGGACGGTGCGCGTGGTGGACGAGAACGGCAACCTTTGCCCTGACTACAACGGGCTGCTGCGCTTCAAGGTAACGGGCGAAGGCACGTTCCGTGCGGCGGCAAACGGCGACCCCACCTCGCTCGAAGCGTTCCAAAGCCAGGAGATGCACGCTTTCCACGGCGAACTGACGGTAATCGTACAGTCAACCCGCCGCGCCGGCACTTCGCGCCTTACCGTTACGGGCAAGGGTTTGCAGAAAGGCATTGCCGATGTGATTGTGGAATGATTTTCGCGAAACGAAACGCACAATAGTAAAGGAACAGAAAGTTCCATTTTAAGAATAAAACGTCCAAAACAAACAAAACGGCTTCGCCGCATTTAAAGCGAAGCCGTTTTCTATGTTTTGGACGTTTTGTTTTCGTTCCTATGCGGCGAAGCTAGCTCGGGAGAGCTCGCCTCCATAGACTGTGTTATTTCACGCTGATTTCATCTACGAAGAGGAAACCGGGGTTGCCGTGTCCGCCGTGCCATTCGGGCATGGAGTGTTCGGAGGTGACGCGAAGACGGATGTAGCGTGCGGTGACGCTGTCGAACATGGCGCACTTGCCGAGCACCATGCCGGGAAAGCCTTTCTCCACGCTGGGTTCGTCCTTGCTGTAGACGGACTTGAAGTCGGTGCCGTTGTCGGAGGTGAGCACTTCAATCTTTCGGGGACCGAAAATCCAGTCGCCGGTTTCGATGCAAACGTTGAAGTTGACGGTGGAGAAGGCGGTGGGCTTGCCGAGGTCGATGACGGCGTCGAGGTCATTGCCGGCAAAGCCTATCCAACGACCGGTGCGGTAGTTTTTGGTTTCACCTTCAAGTCCGTCCACGAGGGTCTGTGCGCCGGCGTAGGTGTAGGAAGGATTGGTGGGCTCGAGCAGACGGATGGGACAAGCCGTGGCTTTGTTGAAACGGAACGATTCGCCCACTTCGGGTGTCTTCACGTTGCCGCGGAAGGCAGCAGCGCGGAGTTTGCACGTTTTGTCGATGGCGATGGGTGCCGTGTAGAGGGGAGAGGCTGCGGTGGGTTCAGCGCCGTCGAGCGTGTAGTGAACGGGGGCGTTGTCGAAAGTGGTGAGCTCGGCCATGATGGCATGGCGTGCGGTGTCCTGCGAAAGATTCATGTGCACGTTGTAGATGGTGCGTGCATAGTTGTAACCATTCACGTTGTAGATGTCGATGAGACGGGGCAGGCGCTGGAGGAACTTGTCGTAGTCCTTGTTTTCGGGCTTGCTCCACTGCACTTCGCTGAGGGCGGCCATACGGGGAAGTTCCATGTACTCAATCTGGCGGTAGGTGGGCATGTATTCCGTCCAGCAGTTGGCCTGCACGCCGATGATGTGCTTCTGCTGTTCGGCGGTGAGACTCTTGGGCATGGGCTCGTAGCTGTATACGCGTTCGATGGGGAGATAGCCGCCGATGGCTTCGGGCTCGTTCTTCGTGTCGGCGCTCTGGTAGTAGTCGAAGTAGAGATAGGTGTTGGGGGTCATGACCACGTCGTGGTTCTGCTTGGCAGCTTCGATGCCGCCGGCTTCACCGCGCCACGACATGACGGAAGCTTTCGGCGCCAAACCTCCTTCGAGAATCTCGTCCCAACCGATCATGTTGCGGCCGAGCTTGGTGAGGTGCTCTTCGGCGTGACGGATGACGTAGCTCTGCAGACGTTCTTCGGCAGAGTGTTTGCCGTCGGCTTCGAGTCCGTTGGCCTTGATGCGTGCCTGGCACTTGGGACAGGTTTGCCAAACGGTCTTGGGGCATTCGTCGCCGCCTACGTGGATGTATTGCGAGGGGAAGAGTTTCACCACTTCGTCGAGCACGTCGTCGATGAACTTGAGGGTTTTGTCGTTGCCGGCGCAGAGCACGTTGTCCGAAACGCCCCACATGGTCCACACCTTGTACGGACCGCCCGTGCAACCGAGTTCGGGATAGGCGGTGAGAGCAGCCTGCATATGGCCGGGCATGTCTATCTCGGGCACGATGGTGATGTGGCGCTCAGCGGCGTATTTTACGATTTCCTTTATTTGCTTCTGGGTGTAGAAACCGCCGTAGGGAATGCCGTCGTAGCGTCCCGTGTTGTGGCCGATGACGGTTTCGTCGCGCTGCGAACCTATGGTGGTGAGTTTGGGATATTTCTTTATTTCAATGCGCCAGCCTTGGTCGTCGGTGAGGTGCCAGTGGAAGCGGTTGATGTTGTGGAGGGCGAGCATATCGATGAAACGGCGCACGGAGTCAACGCCTACGAAGTGGCGCGACACGTCGAGGTGTGCGCCGCGGTAGGAGAAGCGGGGTGCGTCGGTCACTTCGGTGGCGGGCACGGTGATGCCGCGTTCGCCGCAGGCTCCTGTGGGAAGCGACTTGCGGAGGGTCTGCACGCCGTAGAACACGCCGGCGGCGGAGGCACCGTCGATGAGGATGAGCTCGCTGTTGGCGCGGAGGGTGTAGGCTTCGGGGTTGGAATTTTTGAGCGAAGCGGTGAGTCGGATGCAGTTGCGCTGTGCGGGCATGTTGGTGATGCCGAGGCTCAGGCCGGTGGACTCATGGATGTAGTCGGCGAGAAACTCTGCTTCGCGCTTTAGCGCTTTGTTGTTGGAGGGATAGCAGATGAGTGTTTTGGGGGAGAGCTGAAATGCGCCGCCTTGTGTGGCGGTGACCTTTTGGGGCATGGGCACGACGTGGAAGTCGGCCATCTGTGCATTCATCCCAGTGGGCGCCATAAAGGCAAGAAACGCGATGGAAGCGGCAATTTTTGATTTAAGATTCATGCTGGTTGTGGGTTGTAGTGATTAAGAATGGGTCAAAGATAAGCATTTCGGTGGGGAAACGCAAAGAATTGGGCAAAGGGCGTACAATGTTTTTGTTTTAAGAATTAAAGAAGGCTTCGCCGCAAAGAATTAATGAGAATTACGGGAGAGGGTTGACGGAGTCAAGCCCATTTCTTCAATTCTCATCAATTCTTTGCGGCGAAGCCTTCTCTAATTCTCTAATTCTTGATAGATATTATTCGTGTAGAGCGCGACGTTTTAAACGTCGCCTCCATAGAGGGTGCAAGCCGCGCAAAAGCGT
>CAVCAV010000078.1:0-12694 GCA_963600165.1 Christensenella sp. UBA1685
TCGTGCCGTGACCAGGGCTTACGAGTGGTGGCCTTTCAGGCCGCTCGCCGCGCTTGGCGGGTCTGGGCAAGTTGCTTTTTTGAACATTACTAAAAATACAGTTTGTTGCGGGACGTCCTCCAATGCATGTGATTTGGATTTTTCGGAAAACTGCAATTTCTGCAAATGTAGCAAAATGATTCCACTCAATCTTCCTCCATTCCATATTAAATCGAGAGTAGAAAACGGACAGACGTATGTGTTCGATTTCCTTCGGTCGCGTTATGTGCGCTTGACGCCGGAGGAATGGGTCCGCCAGCATTTCACCCATTATTTGGTAGACCATAAGGGCTATCCTGCTGCGCTGTTGGGCAATGAGGTGTCGTTGGTGGTAGGCGGAGTGGCGCGCCGTTGCGACAGTGTGCTTTACAATAGGGTGGGCGGCACACCGCGCGTGGTCGTGGAATACAAGGCTCCTCATGTCCCCATCACTCAGGCCGTTTTCCAACAGATTTATTCCTACAACAGTGTTCTGCATGCCGATTACCTCATTGTGAGCAACGGCTTGAAGCACTATTGTTGCCGTGTGGACTATGCGAACCGGCGTGTGGAGTATTTGCCGGAAATCCCTTCTTATAAAGAACTGCAATAAGGGTAGGTGTGGAACAAACGATGGAGCGAACGATGGGGCGAACGATGGAAGCGAACGATGGGGGGCGAGCTCTCCCGAGCTCGCTTGCGCGAGGTTGCAAGGTGTGCCAAGATAAATGTTTTGCGGTTGATGTGGTGGCCTTTCAGGCCGCAACATTACCGCTTGCATACCCCCAGGCCGCGTCACTTCGTGCCGTGACCTGGGCTTGCGAGTGGTGGCCTTTCAGGCCGCTCGCCGCGCAAAACCTCATTGAAACCAAAATCTGATAGTCGAGCAAATATAAAAAGAACTACCTGCGTTCGCAAGAGTTGCGTTCGTAGGTAGTTCTTCTATATTGGTGCAGAATGGATTTATTCCTCGTCCTTCTTTACGGTGCGGCGTGCGCGGCGCTTGGGTTTTTCTTCTGCGGGCTTTTCAATCTTTACGCCTGCGAGTTCGGGGTCGATCATGATGCGGCCGCAGTATTCGCAAACGATGATTTTCTTGCGCATACGGATGTCAAGCTGGCGCTGGGGCGGAATCTTGTTGAAGCAGCCGCCGCAGGCATCGCGCTGTACGTAAACCACGCCGAGGCCGTTGCGTGAATTCTTGCGGATACGCTTGAATGCGGTAAGCAGACGGGGTTCGATGCACTGTTCGAGAGAGTGGGCCTTTTCGCGAAGCTTCTCTTCTTCGGCTTTCGTTTCAGACACGATTTCTTCCAGCTCGGACTTCTTCATGTCCAGGTCGGCACGGCGGTCGTCGAGCGTCTTGCGGGCATGCTCCACGTCGGCGCGGCGGGCGTCGATGGCACGCTGGGCTTCGTTGATTCTCTTGTTCTGAAGCTCGATGTCGAGGTTCTGGAATTCTATTTCCTTGGAGAGCATGTCGTACTCGCGGTTGTTCTTCACGTCCTTGAGCTGTTCGTTGTAACGTGCCACCATTTCCTGGGCCTCGTTGATTTTTGCTTTCTTGGCGGCGATGTCCGTGCGAAGGCCTTCCACCTCTTCGTCGTATTTGCAGAGACGGTGGGTGAGTCCTTCAATCTCGTCTTCAAGGTCCTGAACTTCAAGGGGAAGTTCGCCACGGAGAATCTTGATGCGGTCTATTTCGGAGAGCATCGTCTGGAGCTGGTACAGGTTTTTCAGCTTCTGTTCAACGGACATTTCCGCTGCGTCTTTTTTTGCCATATTTAGTACTTTGAAAATTTGTTCAGTTCGTAAAAGATGGGATTCGTGGTCCCTTCGGTCTTCAGCACACGCAGTGTCGGCATGCTGTAATGCAGGATGTGTTCGAGCAGGTCTATGGTGAATTGCTCGCTTTGGTAGTGTCCCAGCACGGCTATCAGCAAGTCCTTTTCGTGGCCGAAATAGCGGTGATAGCCCATTTCGCCGGTGATGAAGGCCTGTGCGCCTTGCTTGATGGCTTCTTCCAGAAGGAAATCGCCTGCACCTCCGCATACAGCCACTTTCTTGATGCCGTAGAGCGGATACCAGTTGCAGTGGCAGTCGTTGTGCATGAGGGCTTCCACCTTGAACGTGTTGGCCAACAGCTTGATGAAGTCCTCGAACTTCATCGTTTCCGGCAGTTCGCCGATGGCACCGCTTCCGCCGTCGTCGCGGTCCATGGGCTTGAGGAAATACACGTTCTGGAGCCCTAGCCTGTCGGCAATTTCAAAGTTGACGCCACCTTCCACGTTGTCGAGGTTGGTGTGGGCCGAATAGACGGCAATGTTCTGGCTGATGGCTATTTGCGTGCACCGGCCCACCATGCTGTCGCTGGCAATTTGGCGGATGGGGCGAAAGTAGAGCGGGTGGTGTGAAACCACCATGTTGCAGCCGGTCTCTATCGCTTCGTAGAGAATGTCTTCGGTCACGTCAAGACACAACAAGACCCCTGACACATCTTGCTCTTCTGTTAATCCAATCTGCAAGCCCGCATTGTCATAGCTTTCTTGCAGCGGCAGAGGAGCAAACCGTTCAAGGGTCCTAACGACGTCCTTAACCTTCATTTCTTTCGGTTGAAATTCTTGTTATATATGTATGCAATTCGGCAGTGTGCTGCCAAATACGCTGCAAAGTTAGCATTTCGTGCGTGATTACGGGCACGTTTTCCGTAAGTTTTCTGTTTAGACCTTTGTAAATTTTGCTTGTGCCCTCTTTGAGGCGGGTGATGGGGGCGAACGATGGGGGCGAGCTCTCCCGAGCTCGCTTGCGCGAACAAAGCAAAATATGCAGAGAGAATAAAACGTTCAAAACAAATAAAACGGCTGCGCCCTCAAGCGGCAAAAAAGGCGCAGCCTTTCGTTTTGTAAGTTTGCAATAGCAGATCTTCAGATGCGCAGCCTTGTTTTATTCGTTTTGATGGTTTTATTTTAAAAAATCAAGAGTGCACAAGCGAAGTCAGGAGACTTCGCCCCCATAGAGGGCGCTCCTTTGCAAGGATTGACAACAAAAAAACGCTTTCAAGCCCCAATTGCCGCCATAAAACGCCGCGCGTTGCGCACAACGCTTTGCAAAACGCACACAGAGCGTCAAAATATTGCAAATCGTATGTAAAACGTTGCGCATATGTTTGTGCGTGAAACGCAAAGCCTCTACCTTTGCAAGCGTAAAAGATAACGCAACGACACAAAAGCTAAACCATGCAAGGTTAAAGTCCTTGTTTGAGGTTTCACGCAGAAGAAACCTACGGTAAAAAAGATTGTTGGATAATCGATTAGGTTAGCATAGACTTATAGGTAAAAAAGATTTGTAGAAAGGTAATTGTTAGATGAAAGGCTCATGCGTGAGCCGGTGGGCGTAGCAAACTGCTTCGTTCCACTTCCATTAAAGGGCGGAAGCCCTTTTTTTGTTGCCCGTAAGTGATGTGGATATGTTCGGTCATAATGGTGTCAATGATGGCTTTGGTCCTTTTTCCCTATGTAATGGATATCAGATATGTCTTCCGGAGTAGAAATACACTTTAGTGTTTGCTCGAATTTAAATGCTTTCCTTATTTTTGCGGCTGAAAGGATGCACAAAATCCTAGGCAAACCGTGTAAACCTTAAACTGACATTTTTAAACTTAAAAAGACATCAAACCATGAAGAGACCATTCTTCACGCTGTTGTCCTATTCTTTGCTTCTAATCTTGATGTGCACTTTTGGGAGTTGCTCGGATTGGAATGACGATGGCAATAGCGCATTAGCCAACTTGGACAATGCCCCTCCCATTGTTCGTCAAGCACAATACTTATTGGAGGGAAAAACGCTTCTAAGTGTTGATACCCACAGTGGCGACAGTATTTTGCATAAAGCGAGAACAAATCGTGCTGTTGCTGCGTCTTGTGAAAGGTTAAAGCCACAGTGGGACAAATATTATATACTTACCAAGTCGGGACAGGAAGCTGTAGCAATTCCTTTGTCGCGAAAAAAGATGACGGCCTATGCTGAATTGAGTGAAAACGGGCGAGCGTGCAAACATGCATTGTATGTCAAGAGCAACCTGATTGTGCGTCGTGACAGCGTTCATGAAAATCTAATACCGACTGTAGTCACTTATCTTTATGACCGAAACTATTTGTCAGCTCATGGCGGAATCCTTGATTCTATAGGTTATGATTTGCGTGGTGTGGATTATACTGGTTACTTTATAACGTCGCGCATTGATGGAACGATGCTTCAAGGAATACGTTATGTAAAAGGTCGGGAGAAATTCCGGTTTTGTGCCAATCCGCTCCATCCTGAAGACCGTGATGCGGAAGATTTTGATGAAGACCTCCATCTCTATTTGGATATGACAGCTGGTGCCGTAGAAACGCGTGCATTGACCGTCGATGATGTGGATGTGGAAGATGTCTCCAATTTGCGTTGCTCTTTTTGCAATAAAATATTTAGCGATTGTCAATGCGTTGTAATAACTAATTGTAGATATTGCAAGAAACGAAAAGAAGAATGCGTTTGCGATACAGAGAGCAATAATTCTTATTGTCCTACTTGTAATCAGCTGATCACCAATGGATATTGCAATTGCTGCATATTGTGTTCTTCTTATCCTTGCATATGCAATCAGGGCAACGGGAATGGAGGTACTGGAGGCGGGAATAATAGTTCAAGCCAAGGTTCTGGAAATTCCTCTGTGGGCTCGGGCGGTAGTTCAGGAGGCGGAACTGGTAGTGGTAAGCCTGACGGCGGTGCTTCAGAACCGACGAAGGTGCCTGTGGGAACCTTAACCTCTAAAGCTCAAGAGACGGTAAGTGCAATGAAAAGTTTGTACGGAACCAAACACGCTGTTTGTAATTTTGGGGTACAGGCAATGTTTAAACAGATTTACGGAGAAGCGAATCTTCCGCCAGGCATGAGTGGCAGGGCTAATGACATGGTATCAGCATGGGCAAACAATCCTTCATATTGGCATTCTATATCTTTGTCGGAGGCTCAGAATTATGCGAATCAAGGTTATTTCGTCGTCGCGGGATACTATAATTCTTACGGTTCGGGGCATGTTGTGGTCGTTGTTCCTGGTGAAGCGGCGCCATCGGCTTCATGGGGATGCAATGTCCCTCAAATAATGGATACTGGACGTAATAAACGTTCTTCAAAGATTCCGTTAAGTGCAGGATTTAGCTCGAACGTTAAAGAAAACGTATATTTTTACTACTACAAAAAATGAGACAAATGAAAATGATAAAGATGCTGATTATGACAATAGCCGCATTTGCGTTTCCTCTGGCTATGGTTGCTCAAACAAAGGACTTGTTTTCTTATGAAAATGGTAACATTGTCCCCAAACGAGAGTTTTTTAGTTCTTCGACAAAGGACGTTGCGCCATTAGGCAATTCTGTTGCTACATATGTCCATAAAAAGGTAATGGAGGGTTTTATCTCTTCGGTGAACAATCCAGTTGCTATATCCTTCGTAGGCACTTCCAAAATGAGTGAAGACGAGACATACGATGCAATTCGCATATTTTCTAAGGATGGTAAGAAACTTCTGGAACGATGGGGGTATAACCCTTTGCGAAGTGTAGAAGGGCAAACCATGCAGCCTTACACCACAGTCCGTTACATAAAGGTTCCATTGGACAACGATACGTTTGCTCTAATATTGGGCGGTGTGTTGTTTGACGGTGTTGCAGAAGCCCCTGAAATGATGATAGTGGTCGTTAAAGAAAATCAGGCGAAAGTCGTCTTTGACGGGCCTGCCATGGCTTTCCATTATTCGGCTCCTCCCGTTTTTTCTATAGATTTTGTAGAAGAAATGGATTGGGCTACGAATGATTATGGCAATAGCGACGCTCCATTTGCCAATCCTCTCCCGTCACGTACAAAGTATAGGATATGGAAAGAGGGGAATATGCTGAAGTATACGTCTTGGAAGTAAAAACGCGATGATTATGTCACAGACCAAAGATTTCGTTCCGTGTGAATAGGGACGGAATCTTTGTGTGATATATTGCGATTTTATGCATAATAAGTGCTGAGTGTTTTATTGGTAGAATTGATAAAAATCAATGGAGTGCGTAAAAATACTTGATAGGAATAATATACAACAAGCTTTGTCGCGTCTTGTATGTGTGATGGTTCCCGTGACGTCTTTAGTGTATCAATTCGTTCCGGAGGGGCGCGTCTTTTGTACTTTGTTTATAGGAATTGTCTCATCTTTGAGCTTGCTCTTTACACCGACTTATAAATTGTCTGGGGGATTGTCTTCTGCAGATGCTGTATTCTTTTTTCTAGTGGCTTATGGCGTGTTGGATTTGAGTCAACCATTAGACATTGTCACTCTTATTAATTTGATTACAGCGTGTTGCTTGTGGATGTTGTTCCGTCTTGATTGTTCGGTTGGGCTTTTCAAATGGTTGATTACGGCTCTTGGTGTATCCGCATTTATACAATCAATAGTGGCAATCCTGCAGTACTTTGGATCTTTGGATAGTATGCATGCCGCAATTAGTGTTACTGGCTGTTTTGGAAATCCTGGGCCTTTGGGTTGTTTTTTGTCAATTTGTATCGTAACTTTATATGTTTGCTACCGTGAAAGACTTGTTCCTTTAAAATTTCGTCTTCTCTTGGTAACGATTTTTTCATTAGCTTTCATAGCCTTGCTATTGTCGGCGTCTCGTGCAGCATGGTTGGCAGCATTGTTCTCTATAGGCGTGTATTGCTTTATGCGATACTCAAAAATGCTTAAGATTAGGTATGTGTTTGTTGTTGTAATTGTTTTTGCTTTAATAACCTGCGGATTGTATTTTTATCGTAGGGCTTCTGCAGACGCACGTATACGTATTTGGAAAACTAGTGTTATGCTTGCCAATCAGAAACCATTGTTTGGGCATGGTTTGGGCAGTTTCTCTTCTGTTTATATGCCTTTTCAGGGAAGCGTGCTTTCTTCTTACAATGAAGAAAGTCGTGGAAAGGCTGATGATGTTTTGTCGCCGTACAATGAGCTGCTCTTGTGCGCTTGCGAACTTGGGTATGTAGGTCTGTCCTTTGTCCTCCTTTTCTTGGGCTCTGTAATTTGTTTGTTATTTCGCTCTTTTGGGAAAAGTCCGTTGTCGTGTCAACTGTTCCCCGTATTGGCATATCTTGTATTTGGCATGTTTTCATATCCTTCGTCAGAACCGGCATTGCATTTGATGTTCATATCTGTCGTGGCTAGTGGGATAGAAGGGCAATCTGTTTCCTTAGGATCATGCCGTAACTTCCGTCGTAATGCGATTCGAATGTTTGCAGCAACGATAGCATGCACATTGGCAACATTGTTCTGTTTCCGCATAAAAATGCTGTATCGGGTAAGTGTTTATTGCAAGTCGTTAGATGAATCTTTGTATTCGAACCAATCCTTGGTCAAGACTCTTGTCTTTCATGATTCACGTCTGCTGCATATTTGTGCTCAAACTTATTTGTTGTTCAACAAAGAAGAGGAAGCTATTGCCCATATGAATCGTGAAGTGAAGTTTGTAAATACTTCACGTCAACAGCTGGAATTGGGCAAAGCATATGAAAGATTAGAACAGAATGATTCTGCATCGAAACATTTTGTAGAAGCACATCGAATGCGGCCGGATTTGGTCGAGCCAGTTTATGCTCAGTTCAAATTGGCATTGCCTGACACTGCAAATGCTTGCAAAATGGCGGCTCTTGTTATTGCTGCAAAACCGAGAATAATAAATGCGCAAACGCGAAGTATGAAAAATGAAGCTTGCCGTTTCTTGATGTCAACCAATCAATTAAACAAATAGTCTAAATCTATGAAGTATTTATATCTTGTTGCCCTTTTTGTTCTGTCGTACTTCCCGTTGGCGGCGCAACATCCACAAAGCCTAGACCATGCATTGTCTTTGGCCGGTGAAAATCGTAAGAGCTTAGAGATTTTGTTGAGCGAGTATCGTAAAAGTGATGCGGAAAAATATAAGGCTGCATGCTTTTTGATAGCAAATATGCCATACCATGCGTCGCTTTATCACCTTGAAAGCATCGACCAAAATCTAACGATGAGATTGGATAGTGCTGATAAACGCTATTACTCTTTGGTAAAAGACCGTAATGACAGTGCACTGTATAATCAAGTGTTCAACTCAGAATTGAGCAAGATTGACCAGCCTTTCAGAAAAGCCACAGAGCAACTTCAATTCTCAAGTCCTGGAGTAGAATTTGGCAGATTTCCAGATATAGAATATGTTACAGGAGGTATGTTGCGCGGGCATATAGAACAGATGTTTAAGCTTCGAAGAACTAACGCCTTTACAAAGAACATCTCTTTTGATGATTTCTTGCGATACGTTTTGCCATATAGGAGTTTGGAGAAAACTCGTGCTCAGACTGCAGAATTTTATGCGGAGCGCTACGGAAAATATTTGAACACGGACACAGCGAGCAATGTTGCAAACATTGTCAGACGTTACAATATAACGAGCAAACGTCTTCGGTATTGGGGTGGAACTTACCCTTTTAAGGTGTCGATAGGCGCAGATGAGATGTTCTTCTTGGGATATCACGATTGCGTGTCTACGGCTGATTATTGTGCGTCTATTTTACGCGCGTGCGGCATTGCTGCAAATGTAGAGTATAATGTCGCTTACAAGTTTTGGCTCGGGCGTCATTACCACGTTTCGGTAAAGAGCAATAAAGGGTGGGAAACGTTTAGTCCAGAGAGCGAGTTGCCGAGTTATCGTAATCCTCGTTTCTATGAATGCTTGAATATATTCCGTCTGTGTTTTGATCGTCAAGACGACAATCCTTTTTCGCTTAGAGAAAATGGTGAACCTATACCTGATATTTTGGCCAATCCTTGCATTAAAGACGTAACCAACGAAATCGGAAGGACGTGTACGCTGAAAATGCCTTTTAAGGCACCGACAAAGCATAATTTGGCATATCTCGCATCGTTCCATCCACACGACAACGGCCTGAGGCCTGTTACTTGGGGAATTGTCAATCATCGCAAGGACAGTGTATACTTTAACCATGTTGTCCCAGACCATTTGTATTTTCCCGTATATATGGATGAAGACGGCGTCTACCATGAGTTCGGGAGTCCGTTCCTTATCAGTGAATGCAGTTCAAAAGCAAATGGTTATCAGATTGTTCATTTGAAATCAGACAATACGAAAACAGTGAGGGCCACATTGGAAAGAAAATTTCCGCGTAAGCCACATTTAGTCGAATATGCCAAACAAGTTCCCGGTACCTATGTAATAGGCTCAAACGATTCGACCTTTCTAAAGGCTGATACTTTGGGGATTATCGGCAATGTGCTTTCAACCGATTGGAATGTGTTGTCATTAAACGTTTCTGTACCTTATAAGTATTACAGAATCTGCGGAGCCGGCAATCCGCCGCGTGTTCGTCTTGCAGAAATAGAGTTCTTGACAAAAGCATCATATTGCTATTCCAATACCATTGCAACCACCCATTCAGATTCAACAAATTCGTGGGTGCGTATCTTGGACGAATCTTTGGAAAAATGCCAGTGGAAGGCAGAGTATGACGGTAATCCGCAAACAGCTCCAGACCGTTGGCCTCATGTAACGCTCCGTTTACGCAAACCTCAAATGGTTCATGCCGTTCGCTACATGGTTAAACATGCAGACAATGCAGTAAAAGAAGGATCGACTTATGAATTGCGGGAGTGGGCAGACGGCTATTGGAAACGTACGAAGAAGCGGATTGTGGCAACTTCCAGTAAACTTGTCATTGATGGATTGACACCAGGACGTTTATACTGGTTGCATTGTTTGCAGGACGGAAATGAAGAAATGCCATTCTGCGTTGATGAAAATGGTACTCAGTACTTTCCTCAACTCCACTTTTTGGAGAAATTGCAAAAAATAAAGGATAATGGACAGTAAAAATAGATGTCTATGCAAATGAATGATTTTATATTCCCTAGACTGACGGAAAAAATAAGTACGACAGATTTGTCTAAAGTTCCTATTGTGATTTCCATGGCCCGCAGATACGCTTGTGCCTTAAGTGCAATGTCTTATGTTATTGATTTGAATACGGGCTCTCCTGTGTTTGTGTCGGAAAATTGGGTTAAAATGTTTGCGGAATTGGAAAATACGGATGTAAAACAATCGTTTCCGCAGTTCCTTATAGACAGCATAGGAAGTATGATGCTCAATTACGCTAGAATATGCAAGGCCTGCAACGTGTTTTTTGCGAATGTCCCGATAGAAGAGCACATGGAACATACAATATCTTTCTCACTTGATTTGGGAAGGTCAAAGAACAAGACGACGGTGTATCATAGGGTAATACCCTTACTCCCAACTGAAAATGGACGTGTTTGGCTATATCTGTGCATAGCAAAACTGGCGTCTAAAAACGCCTCACGGATTTTGCGTATTCAAAAGAACAACTCTAATGTGTTTTATCTGTTTGATTACCAAACTTCGCAATGGGAGGAAAATCAAATAGAAAAACTTGATAGACGAGACTTTGAATGCATCAAAATGGCAGCTCAGGGATTTTCCATTGAAGACATCGCCGATAAACTTTGTGTTTCACCGGACACCATAAAGGCGATGCGACGTAGGCTTTTCTCACGTTGGGGAATAGACAATATTCAAGAAGCCATAAACTATGTGGTGTGCCATAAAATAGATTTAATCTAATGGTGGTATTTTAGTCTTCTCATGCCTTCTTGTTTGTGCTGTTTTGCACACTTTACCATGCATTTGCGCATGTTAATGCCTAAATACCATGCCAAGTCTTGCACTTTTTGCACAAAATACTTGGAGCATGTGCAATCATGACGTACTTTTGCCGCCGTTTTTACCAACAAATAAGAAAAATGAGAAAATCCATCCTCAGCGCAGCCCTGTTGCTGTGTGTTGCAACCTCGGCTCAAGCTGGCGGTTATTTAACGAATACCAACCAAAGCGTAGCCTTCCTGCGCAATCCCGCCCGCGACGGCGTCATCGCCATCGACGGCGCATACAGCAACCCCGCAGGCCTGGGCTTCCTTACCCAGGGTTGGCACATGGGCTTCGACCTCCAGAGTGCCTACCAGACCCGCTCCGACGCCACTTACTTCCCCTATTTTGCACAGGGCACGGTGAACGGCGTGCAAAACGCGGCCGACGGTTACAAAAAGTTCAACGGTAAGGCAAAGGCTCCGGTCATCCCCTCTTTCGACCTCGCCAGAGTGGGGGAGAAATGGTTCGCTTCGTTCCACTTCGGCATTACCGGTGGCGGCGGCAAGTGCACCTTCTCCGACGGACTCCCCTCCTTCGAAAGCCAGGTGGCCCTTTTGCCTTCTCTCATTGGCGCCATTGCGCCCAATACCGTTACTGGCTACAGCATGGACACCCACATGCAGGGCCGTCAGTACTATTTCGGCGGACAGTTCGGCGTGGGCTATAAAGTCCTGCCCAACCTCAACGTCAGCGTAGGCGGACGCGTGGTCTATGCCGACTGCAACTACTATGGCTATGTGCGCAACATCGGCGTGCAGGTGCAGGGCACCACGGTTCCCGCTTCCGCATTTTTCCAAAACCAAGGCATGTCCGACTTTGCCGCACTCGTGGAGGACAAGGAACTCAACTGCGACCAGACAGGTTTCGGCTTTACCCCCATCGTTAGCGTCGACTACAAAACCGGACGCCTCAACCTCTCCGCCCGCTACGAATTCAAGACCCGTCTGCGCTTGAAAAACCGTGCCGGCGTCAACACTAGCGGTTTGGACGAATACGACGACGGCAAGAAGGTGAAAGCCGACATCCCCGCCATCCTCGCTCTCGGTGCACAATATGAAGTGCTCGACAACGTGCGCCTCAACGGCGGTTTCCACTACTATTTCGACAAGCAGGCCACGCAGCACGAAAACCGTCACAACTATCTCCACAAAGGCGGTTGGGAAGTGTTGGCCGGTGCCGAATGGGACGTGGCAAAACGTTGGACCGTCAGCGCAGGTTGGCAGACCACCCACTACGGACTCGGCAAGGACAGCCGTTTCATCAGCGACATGAGTTTCGTCACCAACTCCAATTCCGTCGGCGTCGGCGCACGCTTCCAGCTCCGCAAGAAGGTAGCACTCAACGTGGCATACTTCAAGACCATATACAAGCACTACGGTCGCGAGCAGCAGGACTTCTATGGCAACAAAGAGAAGTTCGCCGCCAAACTCGGTCCCATCCAGCAGCAGCTCACAGCCGGAAAGGCACAGCTCGAGCAAGTGCTTTCCAATCCTGAGCTCCCCGCCGAGCAGCGTGCCGCCTATCAGCAGAAACTCACCGTAGTCAGCACCGAACTTGGTGCACTCGGAAACATCTCTCAAGGCGTCTCTTCCATCAGCACCTACGGAAAAGACAATTTCCACCGCACCAACGACGTCTTCGGTCTCGGTCTCGAAATCGATTTCTAACGTCCGTCATTCGCCCTCGCAATATATATATATCCCATCCTTCTCAAAAGCTCCTGTGCCGCTTAGGCTCCACAGGAGCTTTTGTGCGTTTTCTTTGAGGGGGGAATGATGAAGCGAACGATGGGGCGAACGATGGGGACGAAGTCTCCCGACTTCGCGCTCTACACGGCGTGTACACCCTCTATGGAGGCGACGTTTGAAACGTCGCGTTCTACACGGCCTTCAAACAACG
>CAVCAV010000079.1:0-12691 GCA_963600165.1 Christensenella sp. UBA1685
CCAGGGTGTCGCTTCGCTTGCCCTGGGCTATGTTGTCATTGGGCCTTCAGCCCGCTCCTGCTCATTACTTTATTTGTTCCATATTCCGCGTGCCTTGCCTCGGATGATGAGCCGGCACTGGTAGAGATGTATGGCGGCCATTGCTCCGTAGCAAACGGCCATGGAGGTGACGATGCCCGTCATGCCCATCGTCCTTCCGAAGAGCACGACGGCGGCGATGTAGAGCGCTGTGCCGACAAACGAGGTGATGATTTGCACGCGTATCTTGTTGAGGCCGTTGAGCAGGGCCGTCACGCAGTTGTTGAAGTTGAACATGCAGATGTATGCCCACACGCTGGCGCTTACCGCCAGGGGCACTTCCACTGACGTGCCTACCCAAAGCCTGTAGAACCATCCGCACAACGCGAGCATCAGCGCGCCGCCCGCCACGGTGAGCATCCAAAGGCGCATGGCCTTGCGGAACGTGCGGTCAATCCACGCAAGGTCGCCCTTCACGTAGGCGTCGGTGTAGGCGTTCCACATGGGCGAAACGATGATGGCGTAGCCCACGGCCAAGAGGTTGAAAAACTTGTAGGCAATGTTGTAGACCGTTACGCTCGTGGGGCCGCACATCTGCGTGATGAAGAGGTTCGACGCACCGTAGACTACGAGGCAGCTTGTGATTTGTATGAAGAAAAATCCCAGTCCCTTTCCCACAATCTGGTGGGCAAACGAGAAGTTCAGGTCGCGCACCGAGGGACGCAGTTCCTTGTAGTGGATAAACACGGGGACGGCTGCCAGACCCATTACCGCGGCGGGTGTGGCAGTGAAGGCCAACACCACATAGAGCAGGTTGGCTTCGGTGAAACGGGTAAGCAAATAAACGATGAAAAGGGAGAGCACGCTGCCGAGCGTGAGCAGAAAGTCGTTGACGGCATATTTCTGCAGGGCCACGAAGACGAGTCCGATGTTTTTCACCACAAACATCATCATGGTGAAGGCGATGGCCACTACCAGCGTTTCGTGGAGTGCCGTGGCTCCAATGGCGCGTGTGTTGAAAAGCGCGTTGGGGTCGATGGCGAGCGAGATGCCGATGGCCGCAATGCCGATAACCACGGCGATGGCCGAAACGAGCAGCAGGGTGGTGCTGAGATAGCCGCGCGCCTTGGCGAAGTCCTTGCGCGAGATGGCTTCGGTGAGGTAGTTGCGCATGCCGTTGCCCAGTCCGATGTCGAAAAACGAAAACCAGTAGAGAATGGACGTGAGCGTCATCCAAATGCCGTATACCTCGTTGTTGAGATAGCCCAGCGTGAGGGGCACGATGAGAAAAGAACATCCCAGCCCCACGGCTTTCAGTAGGGCTGAGAAGAGTATGTTGGTGTGTAGCATGCGGCTTCTTGAGTCGCTGCCGGAAAGGATTTTATGGAAAACTGACAAGGCGTTGTGTGCGTTGGAGTGTGCGGAGCGCAAAGGGAGAGTCTGTCCGCAAAGGGTTGCATGAAAGGCGGAGCGAAACGGTGTCTCTGCCGTGAAATGTGCGGTGCGCCGCCCAAGCGCTGCTTTAGGGCGGCTACCTAAATATGCAAATTTGTGAAACTTTTCCGAAACGGCAAACTTGGAGTTTGTCAAAAACACACGGAGACGGCATAAAGCGGAATGTTCGTGAGCCAATCTTGCTCTTTGTAGTCCGACATGGAAAAACGTATGCCGTGCAGTTGGGGGTTGTTTTTGACAAAGGTATAAAGCGATTTGGCCCGCAGATTTTCTTCCGCCTTGGCTTCAATCGGCACTATCTCACTGCCGTTTTGAATAAGAAAGTCTATTTCGAGCTTGGCGTCGTTGCTGTAATAGAAAACGGAAGTGTCTATCGTGGCAACCAATTGACACATTACGTAGTTTTCGGTGAAAGCTCCTTTCGATTCTTCCATGCCGTTGCTCGCAACGAGCATTTGTTCGGGAGGTGTTTCGCTCATGGCTCCCAGCAGTCCGCAGTCAAGGAGAAAAAGTTTAAAGCTGCTGATGTCGGTATAGAATTTCAGCGGCATTTTGGGCGCTGTCACTCTCTCGGCTTTGTAGACGAGGCCGGCATCCATGAGCCATTGAATGGCCGTTTCAAAGTCCTTGGCTCTTCCGCCAGGCCTTGCCACGCCATAAATGAATTTCTTGTTTTCTTTTACTAGTTGCGACGGCATGGAGTTCCAAACCATGTTGATGCGGTTGGCTTCGGTAGACGAAACGTGCTTCGACATGTCTTTGTTGTAAGTGAAGAGAATGTTGTTTTGCACATCTCTCACCTGCATCGCATCGTTGGTTTCGATGAACGTCTTCACGGCTTCGGGCATGCCGCCCACGAAATAGTATTCCCGCAGGAACTTGATGTATTCCGAGCGCAACAACTTTATGGTAGCCCAATCTTTCTTTTTTAGAATGTCAACCATCTGTTCTCTGCCCTTTGCCAAAAGAAATTCGTCGAAGGTCATGGGGTAGATGTTGAGGACGTCGACCTTGCCCACGGGGAAAGAGTCTCCTTCGTGCATCGTGATGCCCAATAAAGAGCCGGCTACCGCCACGTGGTATTGCGGAGCCTTTTCGCAGAAATATTTCAGCGATGCTATTCCTCTCTTGAGTTCCTGAATTTCGTCGAGAATGATGAGGGTCTTGCCCGGTTTGATGCTTTGCTGCGTGATGGCACCGATGGCCAATATGATGCGTTGCATGTCGTAGTCCTGCAAGAATAAGTCGCGGGCCATGTCGTTGTCGTCGCAATTGATGTAGGCCACGTTTTCGTATTCTTGCTTTCCAAACTCGGTGAGTATGTATGTCTTGCCAACCTGACGCGCTCCGGCTAAAACAAGGGGCTTGCGGTTCTCCTTGTTCTTCCATGCCCTGAGTTTGTCAATTACATTACGGTACATATGTGCTTGATATTAAGTGGTTTCGTTGGCAAAAGTACATTTTTTCGACCGAACTTTCAGCGCGTTTCCACACTTTTCCTACCGAACTTTCTGCGCATATCTACATTTTTCCGACCGAACTTTCGGCACTTTTCCACACTTTTCCTACCGAACTTGGCTTCCTACCTCAGAATTTCCAACGCAAGTCGGCTCCGAAATGGCGCGGCTGTCCGTACTGCGCAAAGCGGTTCTTCATGCTGTCGAAGGCGAAGGTGGCGTAGCGGTTCGCCGTAAGGTTTTGTCCCCACAGTTCAAGGCTCACTCCGCCCGCCACTTCAAGGCCGAAGCGGGCGCCGAGCGTGGCGTAGAAGTTTTGGCTGAATGTGTTTGCCTCGTCCCACACCACCGAACCGGCGCCTTTCACGTCGGCACCCACGCTCACGGCGCGGAAGAAAGAGTGGGAGAGGGGCTGGCGCAGGTCGGCAGTGGCCGTAAAGGTGTGTTCGGGCACGAAAGGCACGCGGTTGCCCGTGTAGTCGACGCGTTCGCCCGTGGAGGCCGACGTGCCGAGGTCGTAGGCCGTGAAGGTGGCGCGCGTGTAGCCGTAGGAGGCGCTGAGCGTGAGCCGTTCGTCCCATAGCAGCGAGCGCAGCGACAGTTCAGCGCCGACGCTGCGGCTGCGTCCGGCGTTCACCATCACGCGGCCCAGTCCGCTTTCGGCAAAGCGGGCGAGCTGCTGATCGCGCGTTTTCATGTAGAAAGCCGAAAGGTCGAGCTGCAGCGTTTTGCCGGCCAGGTCGTGGTGGATGCCGGCCTCGTAGCTCCAGGTGTATTCGGGCTTGTAGTAAAGTGTGGAAAGGTCGGGCGCTGCGGGAATTTGTGCATCGAGCACCGAACTCATGCCCTGTATGGCACCCTGCTTTTGTGCGTCGGGCAGGGGCAGACTGTTGATAGACGCAATGCTGTAGTCCTTCACGCCGAGCATCATGGCGCGGCGCAGCGCCGTCTGGCTGAGGTCGGAGTAGGCCTGTATGTTGTAGCCGCCCGAGCGGTAGCCTTTGCTTGCGGTGACGTACACGTTGCCCAGGTCGCGCGGAAGCGTGTAGGAGAGCGAAGCTTTGGGCAGCACCTGCCACGAGTGGTGACGGAGTTTGCCGGAGAACGAAGCGTCGGCGCCGAGGTCGGTGTCGAACTTCATGGCCTGCCCCATGCTCATGCCGAAATGGTAGGGCAGGGCTTCCGCTCCGTTGTCGGCGGCGAGGTTGAGCGAGCGGTAGTCGTAGTCTACGCGCAGTCCGAGGGTGAGGGAGAGTCCGTGCACGAACAGGTCGTTAATGGTGCTTTGGTGGAAGAGGGCGGCATTGGTGGAGGGCGTCACCATGCGGGCATTGAAGGGCAGCGTTTCGCCCGTGAATGCCAGGTCGATGGCGGGGCGTGAAGGCATGGCGGCTGCCAGTTGGGCATTGAGCATCGTCACGCCGTCGGCATAGAACGTCACGGGACAACCCGTGCGCTGGTATTGGTACATGGCAAAGACGCCCGTGGTCCATTGCCAGCGGGCGTGCGGGTCGCGGCTCCTGAGGGCAATCTCTTCCGAACACGTGTTCATGTACTGCCGCTGCTCGAGCGAGAACACGTCGGCCGAGGTGAAGTCTTGGTCCATGAACATGCGGTCGGTGAGGTGCTGGTAGGAGGTGATGGATGTGAGCACCATGTTGTTGAGGCGGTGCTCCACGCCGAGTCCGGTGTTGAAGAGGCTGCGGCGGTACGAGCTTGGACGGTTTTGCGCCAGCACCTCACCTTCGGCACGGGGGGTGAACTGGTTGTCGGCTACGGTGCCCGTAAGGAAATAGGGACAGGCGTTCTCGTCGCTGTATTCGTACGAGGCCGTCCAGTCTATTTTCACCACGTCCGAAGCTTTCCATGCCAAGCGCACGCGGCCGCCTCCGGCTTCCGATCCGTCCTGCTTCTTGTGGTTGAAGGCATTGCGGTAATAGCCGTCCGCTCCGTTGTAGTAGGCGTTGAGGCTGAGGCCCATGCGGTCGGTGGGGTGGAGGAAGGTGAGGGCGGAAATGCGCCGTCCGCCGCTGCGCGAGGTCCAGCCGGCCGAGAGTTCCGTGCCGTGGTGGGTGAGCGGGTCGGCGGTGAACACGCGCACGAGACCGCCCATCGTGTTGCGTCCGTAGAGCGTTCCCTGCGGCCCGCGCAACACGTCCACGCGTTCCACGCCGTTGAAGGCGAAGTCGTAGGCCGACTTGTCGATGTAGGGCACGTTGTCCACATAGAGTCCCACGGCGGGCGTGTTGATGCGCGACCCGATGCCGCGGATGTACACCGCCGACGTGAGCCGGCTGCCGTAGGAGGGCATATAGAAGTTGGGGGCTGAAGCGGAAAGGTCCTTCACGGACTCCACGTGGCGTGCTTTCATCTCGTTGGCACTGAAGAGCGAGGCGCTGAGCGGCTGTCGGCGCAGCTGCTTCGTTTCTTTCGGCGAAGCCACCACCACGGCTTCTTCTATGTTGAACTGGCGTAGCGTGTCGGCCTCCGTGGGGGCTGCGGCAATGAGCAGGGGGAGTAGGAGCATGGAGTTTTTGCGTTGTTTTTTTGACGGGTGCAAAGTTACGCGCTTCTCCTTGCCCGTGAAATCCTCATTTGTGTGGAAATGGGCGGCGAACGATGGGGGCGAACGATGGGGGCGAGCTCTCCCGAGCTCGCTTGCGCGGGGCATTGCAACGCATATCTCCCATGATTTATCAATCGCTTTTTATGCAAATTTGGAATGCAACTCCAAATTTGCATAATAACAGTTCCTAAATTTGCGAAAGGCTCCTGTAGTTCAGTAGTAGGATATCTGCCTCTGTGCTTTCGAGTGTGCCGGCATAAACAATGACGCGTTTGCTCACGGGACACTGCACCCAAGTGTCCACTTTCTTCAATGCTTTTTCAAACGACGGGCTGAAGGTCATGGCACTTTTCACCTCTATAGCATCGATGGAGGAGACGTTGTGGCGGATGATGTCTATTTCGTTTTGATTGGAATCGCGATAGAAATAAAGGTTGCTGTCTTTCCCCTCGTTGAGTCGTTGCTTGAGCATTTCCGTGACAATAAGGTTTTCAAAAAGATGACCTCTCATCTTGTCGAAAGCCAGCTGCTCGGCGGACTCTATGCCAAGGAGCGAACAGGCCAGACCAGTGTCGCAGAAATAAAGTTTCGGCGATTTGGTAAGCCGCTTGCGTGTGTTTTCGAAATAGGGTGGTAAAAGATAGAGCACATACGACGCCTGGAGAATGGAGGTCCACGATTGGATTGTTTTGGAGGAGACACCAACTTCATTGGCCAGTTCCGTTGCGTTGAATACCGAACCTATTCTTCCGGCGCAAAGTTTCAGGAAGATGCTGAACTGCCTCATGTCCTTCACGTTCAGCAGGTCTCTTACGTCTCGCTCCAGATAGGTTTTTACGTAGGAGGGGTAAAGAAATTTTGCAATGTTCCTCTGGCTGCATATGGCCGGATAGAGTCCGTTATATAATAAGGTGTCTGTTTCCGAAACGTCCACTCCGCCTTTTATGGCTTCCGCTATCGAAAGCGGCATGAGTTCAAACACGCCGCTTCGTCCTGCGAGCGACTGCGAGACGGTCTTAAGCAAAGAAAAGTTTGAACTTCCCGAAAGGACGTACCTCTTGCTTGGGCTTTCGTCCACAATGCCCTGGATGTAAGACAGAAGGTCGGGAAAGTTGTGCACTTCGTCTAGTATCATTCCCTCTTCGTGGAGATGCAGAAAACGCACGGGGTCTTCCATGGCAAAGTTGCGGGTGTCGAGGTCTTCCAGTGAATAGTAGTGCAGATTGGGGAAGATGTGCCTTATAAGGGTGGTCTTCCCCGACTGTCTTGGGCCCGTAACGGTGATGACGGGAAAATATTTTGCGGCTTCCTCAATGGTCGCTTCTATGTCGCGCTGGATGTATTTTAAGTCCATTTTTATGCAAATTTGGAATTCAACTCCAAATTTACATAGAAAATCCCGGCTCGGCTTCCTGATAGAGGATATTTCTGTGCTTTCGTGTCGAATTGGAATTGGCGAACGATGGGGGCGAGGTCTCCTGACTTCGCGCTCTACACGGCATGTATTGTTTTCGTGTAGAGCGCGACGTTTCAAACGTCGCCTCCATAGCGCGGGTAAAAAGGCCGCGCAAAGGCCGCACAAGGCCGCGCAAGCGAGCTCGGGAGAGCTCGCCCCCATCGCTCGCCCCCATAACCGAAGCCCGTTAAAAACACAACAAAGCCTTGCATGCTCCGCTGCGGAGCGTGCAAGGCTTTGTCCTTGTTTGTATACCGAATTCGGGTTTATTCTTCTTTCGGAGCCTCGTCGATGAGGTCCATAAACTGGTCGAGCTTCGGGGTGATGATAATCTGAGTGCGGCGGTTGCGTTGCTTGCCCTTCTCGGTGGAGTTGGTGGCTACGGGGTTGTATTCGCCGCGGCCGGCAGCGGTCAGACGCTTCGGGTCTACGCCATACTGGTTTTGCAGAGCCTGAACCACCGAGGAGGCACGGAGAGCGGAGAGGTCCCAGTTGTTGCGGATGTTCTTCTGGCTGATGGGCACATTGTCCGTGTTGCCTTCGATGAGCACGTCGTAGTCCTTGTAGTCGGAAATGATCTTCGCAATCTTCTCGAGCGTTTCGCCTGCGCGCGAACCGATCTCGTAGCTGCCGCTCTTGTAGAGCATGTTGTCGGCGAGGGAGATGTAAACCACACCCTTAAGCACCTGCACGTCCACGTCGTTCGACTCCTCGCGGGTGAGCGAACGCGTCAGCTTTTCGGTGAGAGCCTGGTTGAGCGAGTCGCTCTTCGTCTTGGCGTCAACGAGCTGCTTGATGAACTTGTTCGAGGCGTTGATCTCGTCCACGAGCTTGGAGATGTTCACGTTGCCCTGCTGCACGTTGTCCTGATACGAACCCTGCAACTTGGCGTAGGCTTCGCGAAGCTCCTTGTTGCGCTGCTGCTCGTCGGCGAGGCGGGCGGCGAGGCTCTTGGAGTCGGAGGTGTATTCGGCAATGCGCACCTGGGCGTCGTTGTAGTCTTTCTGCAAGGAGGCGTGCTCCGTTTTCAGGTTGTCGTAGTTGGTCTGCAGACTGGCAAACTGCTTTTTGCTTACGCAACTGGTCATGAGCATGGCCACGGCCAGCGAAAGGAATAGCTTTAGGGTTTTCATTTTGTTGTTCTAATCTGTGTTTCGTGAATAAATATGGAGTGCACGGGCCATGCTGGCCGTCACCCTCGTTTGGCGGCGCAAGTTATGCAAAAACGTGTGTTTCAGCAAAGTGTTTCCATATCTTTTAATGGAAATGTGCTGTATGTTTAACTTTTGTGCGCAAATTGCTGCACGTTTGCTTCACTTGTGTGTCATGATGTCCAGCACGCAGCGGTCCGTTTCGTTCATGGCGTCGGTGCCTATGCTCACGAGGTTGCGTATGCTGCGGTCCACATCGTCGTCGATGATGCCTTCCACGCTCGTCACGCAGTTGCCCTGCATGGCCAGCATGGCCGAAAGCACCGCCGTGCTCACCCCCGTGGTCAGCTTCAGCGCACAGCTCGGTTTGGCGCCGTCGCAAATCATGCCCGTGAGGTTGGCTATCATGTTTTTCACGGCATACGTCACCTGCTCGTAACCGCCTCCCATGAGGTAGGTGATGCCGCAGCTCGAACCTGTGGCAGCCACCACGCAGCCGCACAGGGCGGAGAGCGTGCCCAGGTTGAGTTTGATGTAGATGGCGGTGAGGTGCGAGAGCATGAGCGCGCGCGTCATCTCTTCAGCTGTGTTGTGGTTCTCTTCGGCAAACACCACCACGGGGTTCGTGGCGCAGATGCCCTGGTTGCCCGAACCCGAATTGCTCATCACCGGAATCATGGCTCCCGCCATTCGGGCGTCGCAGGCGCAGGCCGTGGAGGAGATGATGTGGGCGTAGATGTTGTTGCCCATAATGCCGCGTCCCAGCGGACGGCTCAGCGCCTTTCCCAGGCAGTGGCCGTAGTTGCCTTCGAGCGACAGACGGGCGGCCTCTTCGTTGAGCCGGCGCGCTTCGTCGATGAAGCGTATGTCCTCAATGGGCATGGTCGTGGCATATTCCCACACCTTCTTCAGGCTCAGCTGGAGGGTAGGGGCACCGTCGGCTTCTTCCGTCTCGGCCTCGGCGCCTTCGTGGCGGAGGTCGAGCGAGGCTTCGCCGTTGCGGGCTATGTAGACGTAGCGTGTGTGTTCGCGGGCAATCACCACGGTGGCTTCGTTGCCCTCGCCGTCGGCGCAGACTATTTCCACATAGAGCTTCTCCGGCGCGTCGTCTTTCAGACTGATGGCAATGCGCCCTTCGTCGATAAACTTCTTGCCGCGTTCCACGTCGGCGGGCGTGCAGTTGCGCAGCACCTCAAGGTTCAGTTCGGCCTTGCCGATGAGTGCGCCGAGCGCAATGGCAATGGGCAGACCCACCATGCCCGTGCCCGGAATGCCCACCCCCATGGCGTTCTTGAGGATGTTGGCGCTGAGGCGGGCTTCGATGTGCTGCGGCACGCTGCCCAGTTCTTCCGTGGCGCGTGCCACGGCGAGTGCCACACATATAGGCTCCGTGCAACCGATGGCGGGCACCACCCAGTGGCGCACGAGCTTCGTAATCTGTTCTTTTTCTGTATTGGTGAGCATGGTATATAATAATGTGCAAATGTGTCGCTTCGCGAATGTGCGAATGTGCAAATATGCAAATGTGCAAATGTGGTTTGCTTTGGCGAGCGATGGGGCGAACGATGGGGGCGAAGTCTCCTGACTTCGCGCTCTACACGGCTGCGTCAACATGGAGAGTAAACTATCCCCCCACCTTCGCATTCCTCTCCCTATACTCCTTCGGCGTGCATTTCAAGGCCCTTTGGAAAGCCACGTAGAAGCTCTGCCGCAGCGGATAGCCCACGGCCAGACCAATCTCTCCTACCGGCACATCCTGGAATATCGGCGAACGCAGCATTCTGCAGGCCTCGTTGAGCCGCATGCCGTTCACCAAAGCGCGGAAATTGTCGCCCGTCGACAGCTTCACCGAAGCCGACACGTAGCGCGAGTTGGTCTTCAGGTCGCGCGCCACCGCCTTGGCGTTGTAGTCCGGGTTGCGGTAGCGGTTGTCCTCTTTCAGCAGTTCCACAATGCGTGTGTAGAATTCCTTCGCGCGCTCGGGCGTAAGTTTGGCGCAGTAGGTGGGGAGAGCCTTATTGGGAGATGGGGACATGAACTTCGTGGGGGATGGGATAATATTCAGATAATCGTTGATGATGATGCAAAAGTAACAAAATGCAGCGAAGAATCTCCTTTTTTCGCTAACTTCGCACAAGTAAAACGGGGAGAAAACGCCGTTTCGTAATGTTCAAGAACATCTTGTGCAGATTCCAAAACCAATAATCGAAAGCTTTTAGCTGAGTAGAACAAAACGTGCAAAACAAATAAAACGGGACTATGCCTCTATCAGCCATGCGCTGCTTCGTTTTGAATGTTTTGTTTGCATGCACCCCTTAAAAGGCGCAGCCTCGTTTTATTCGTTTTGAATGTTTTATTCCTAAAACAATAAACCCTTTTGCACAACTTGTCTTTTGGGCCATTACTTATAAAATGGTTGTTTCCCAATCCCGTCCACTCCTCATTCTTTAATGCGTTATCCGTATGAAACACAAAATCGCCACATTCATGATTGCCACAATCTCCTCTTTCGGCGCTGCCTCTTCGGCACACGCGCAGAGCGCTACCGACGGTTTCAAATATACCGACGAGCAGTTCGCCGACATCCAGATGCTCCGCTACAAAGTGGAAGGTTTCGAGAAACTCTCCCTCAAGGAAAAAACCTTCATCTACTATCTGCAGGAAGCCGCCCTCGAAGGCCGCGACATCCTTTTCGACCAAAACGGACGTTACAACCTCCGCATCCGTGCACTCCTCGAAGCCGTGTATGAAAACTACAGTGGCAAACGTTCCGACAAATTCTTCCAGGCCCTCTCCGTCTATCTCAAGCGCGTGTGGTTCTCCTCAGGCATCCACCACCACTACGGCTGCGAGAAGTTCCTTCCCGACTTCTCGCAAGACGACCTCCGCAAAGCGCTCCAGGCCGTACCCGCCAGCTCCCTGCCCCTCAACGGACAGACCTTCGACGAAATGTGCAGCGAACTCTTCCCCGTCATCTTCGACCCCACTGTCATGCCCATGCGCGTGAACCAGAAGGACGGCGACGACCTTGTGCTCACCTCCGCCTGCAACTACTACGCACCCGGCATCACCCAGGCCGAAGCCGAAGAATTCTATCTGCAGCGCAAACCCGCACAAGACCCGCGACCCATCATGATGGGCATGAACAGCCGGCTTGAACGCGACGACTACGGCCAGCTCACCGAACACGTCTACCGCATCGGCGGACTCTACTCCGGCGCCATCTCCCGCATCGTGGCCAATCTCGAAAAAGCCCGTCCCTATGCCTGCACCGACGCCCAGCGCAAAGTGCTCGACCTCCTCATCGACGTCTACCGCACCGGCGACCTCCGCGAGTTCGACCAGTACTCCATCCACTGGCTCAAGGACACCGAAAGCCTTGTCGACTTCACCAACTATTTCACCGAAAGCTACGGCGACCCGCTCGGCATGAAAGCCTCATGGGAGTCCATCGTCAATTTCAAAGACCTTGCCGCCACCGAGCGCACCAAAAAACTTTCCGCCAACGCACAGTGGTTCGAGGACCACTCGCCCGTGGCTCCTGAGTTCAAGAAAGAGGAGGTGAAGGGCATCTCCGCCAAAGTCATCACCGCGGCCATCCTCGGCGGCGACCTCTATCCCTCCACCGCCATCGGCATCAACCTCCCCAATTCCGACTGGGTCAGACGTGAACACGGATCGAAGAGCGTAACCATCGGCAACCTCACCGACGCCTACAACAAGGCAGCGCACGGTTCGGGCATGGACAAGGAATTCATCATCGACGATGCCACACGCAAAATCGTCTCGCAATACGGCGACGCCTGCGACGACCTCCACACCGACCTCCACGAATGCCTCGGCCACGGCAGCGGCAAACTCCTTCCCGGCACCGACCCCGACACGCTGAAGGCCTACGGTTCCACCATCGAGGAAGCGCGCGCCGACCTCTTCGGGCTCTATTATGTGGCCGACCAGAAACTCGTCGACCTCGGCCTCACTCCCAATCTCGAAGCCTACAAGAGCCAGTACTACACCTATATGATGAATGGACTCATGACGCAGCTCGTGCGCATCAAGCCCGGCAACAACATCGAGGAAGCCCACATGCGCAACCGTGCCCTCATTGCCCATTGGGCCTACGAACACGGCAAGGTCGACAAGGTGGTAGAACTCGTGAAGAAAGGCGGCAAGACCTACGTCCGCATCAACGACTACGCCAAACTCCGCGACCTCTTCGGCAAGCTCCTTGCGGAAATCCAGCGCATCAAGAGCGAAGGCGACTATCCCGCAGCCCGCGACCTCGTCGAGAACTACGGCGTGAAAGTCGACCCCGTGCTCCACAAAGAAATCCTCGCACGATACGAAAAACTCCACCTCTCGCCCTACAAGGGCTTCATCAACCCCGTCTACCGCGCCGTACGCGACGCCCAGGGCAACATCACCGATGTCACTCTCGACTACTCCGAAGCCTACGACGCCCAGATGCTCCGCTACAGCCACAACTACTCCGGACTTTAATCTGTACGCGCCCTCGGAACGAACGATTGAACGAACGATGGGGGCGAACGATGGGGGCGAAGTCTCCCGACTTCGCGTTCTACACGGC
>CAVCAV010000080.1:0-1347 GCA_963600165.1 Christensenella sp. UBA1685
AGTCGAGGATGAGCACGTAGTCGCCCTGGGCACGCTCCACGCCGTAGTTGCGCGTTTGGCCGGGGCCGGAGTTGGCTTTGGAGTGGTAGTGCACGTTGAGCAGAGCGGTGTATTTTTCCACCACTTTTTCACACGGCACACTCGAACCGTCTTCCACAACCACCACCTCAAAGTCCTTGAGCGTTTGGTGCGTAAGGCTCTCGAGGAGTTCGTCCACCTCGTCGGGGCGGTTGTAAACGGGGATGATAAAGGAGTACTTCATAGCGCAAACTTAGTCAAAAAACGGCGCATAATGCGCATCTATGCCGTACAAATGTGCATATTGCCACCGTTCGCCCCCATCGTTCGCACAAATCAGCCAAAGCAAAGCTCTTTTGCCAAAAACTTCTTATATTTGCAAACAAACAAAACCTATACATTACGCTCCGACGGCGCACATCCCTACATTATAATATGCACGCCGACGGCAGACACAATCCAACAGCAATGGCAAAGTTTAAACGCATTCTCCTCAAGCTCAGCGGCGAAAGCCTCATGGGCGAACAAGGTTACGGCATCGACGTGAAACGTCTCAACGAATATGCCGCACAAATCAAGGAAGCCCTCGAAATGGGCGTACAAATCAGCATCGTCATTGGCGGCGGCAACATCTTCCGCGGCCTGAGCGGTGCCGGCAAAGGTTTCGACCGTGTGAAGGGCGACCAGATGGGCATGTGCGCCACCGTCATCAATTCGCTCGCCCTCAGTTCCGCTCTCGGCGCCATCGGCGTGAAGAGCCACGTGCTCACCGCCATCCGCATGGAGCCCATCGGCGAGTTCTACAGCAAGTGGAAGGCCATCGAAGCCATGGAACGCGGCGAAGTGGCCATCATCAGCTGCGGCACGGGCAGCCCCTACTTCACCACCGACACTGGTTCCTCGCTCCGCGGCATTGAAGTGGAAGCCGACGTGATGCTTAAGGGCACCCGCGTGGACGGCGTCTACACTGCCGACCCCGAGAAGGACCCCACCGCCACGAAGTTCGACGAAATCTCCTACGACGAAGTGCTCAGCCGCGGACTCAAGGTGATGGACGTGACGGCAACCGCCATGTGCCGCGAAAACAAACTTCCCATCTATGTCTTCAACATGGACGTGGTGGGCAACCTCCGCAAAGTGCTCGAGGGCGAACCCATCGGTACGTACGTTCACGCCTAAAGCGCCATGATTCTCGACACCGTCTCACACAGCCAGCCCACCGAAGCCCTCGGCGAGCGTTTCCGCCAACTCTTTGAATACGTGCGGACGCACGACTTGGCGAAACTTCCCGCCGGACGAATCGTTATCGACGGCGATGCCCTCTACATC
>CAVCAV010000080.1:1357-12465 GCA_963600165.1 Christensenella sp. UBA1685
CTCTACATCAATCTTGAGGACGCCACGCTCCGCAAACGTGAAGACCAGCTCCTTGAGGTTCACCGCCGTTACGTCGACGTCCACTTCCCGCTCGACGGAACGGAAACCGTAGGCTGGTCGCCCCTCGCAGAACTTTGCGAAACGAAGGCCGAAGCTTACAACGAAGAACGCGACTTCCGCTTCTATCGTCAGCAAGCCGCCACCTATTTCACCGTAGCGCCCGGCCACTTCTACGTCATGTTTCCCGAAGACGCCCATGCGCCAATCATCGGCGAAGGCACGCTCCGCAAAGCCGTGGCGAAGATCCGTATAGACTGACGGACGGCGAATTGTCATCGTCCCCAAAGTTATTTCCACTCTATATCAAACCGCCCTTTCCCTTGTGCAACGGTCACAGGAAAAGGGCGGTTCGTCGTTTTTGTTCCCCTCTGCTTTCAGCGG
Source organism: Christensenella sp. UBA1685 (assembly GCA_963600165.1). GTDB lineage: Bacteria > Bacteroidota > Bacteroidia > Bacteroidales > Bacteroidaceae > Alloprevotella. Next base: position 1,799 of record CAVCAV010000080.1, read on the forward strand.
CCTGCGCTCCTCTTGCACCTCTAGGCGTATCGCGCAAAAACTTTTGGGCAACTTGTGCGAATTTTCTCCCCGCCCAACACGTTGGGCTCGTAGAAAGTTTTTTGCATTTGTTGGCAGAGCGAGCGATGGGGGCGAGGTCTCCCGACCTCGCTTGAGCGAAATAAGCATTCTTTGAAAGTTACCTCATTCGTTCATGCAAGGTCAGGAGACCTCGCCCCCATCGTTCGCCCCCATCGTTCACCCCATAGCCGCCGCACAATACCCTCCCAAAACTCCCCTCCCTCCCATTCTCTGCACGACATATTTCGCCACGATTGTTCCCTTTTTCCGATTTTACCTGCCATGCCGTCCGTGCACATTTGATTTTCAATAACTTTGCAAAGCCTTTTGGAGGAATTGTCCCCAAAAGAGTCTTATGCCCTTGCCCCATGTGCCGGGCACACTTACACAGAAACAAACCAAGTAATGAAACATAAAAACCACCGCACGACGCTCCGCATGGCCGCTTTAGGCTTCGGCTTGGCCCTCGGCCTTTCCGTTTCCGCACAAAGCACGCTCTCGCTCGACAGTTGCCGTGCTCTCGCTCTCCGTGGCAACAAGGAACTTGCCATAGGCCAGGCCAAAGTTCAACAGGCTCAGTGGAACCGCAAGGCCGCCTACACCAACTATCTCCCCAAAGTGTCCCTCACTGCCGGTTATATGCGCACCGGCAACGAAATCTCCCTCCTCAGCAAAGACCAGAAGAATGCGCTCAACTCCCTCGGTACGTCCGGCGTGAGCAATTTCGCACAGGCTGCGCAGCAAATCGTTACGCAGTATCCCGACCTTGCCCCGCTCGTTCAGAACATGCAGGGCATGCTCCCCACCATTGCCCAAAGCGGCAATGCACTCGGCAAAAGCATCACCGATGCCTTCCGCACCGATACGCGCAACATGACGGCAGGCGTCATCCTCCTTACCCAACCCCTCTATATGGGCGGTAAGATAAAGGCTTATTACAACATCACGCAGCACGCCGAAGCCCTTGCCGCCGAGCAGAACCGCGCCAAGGAACTCGACGTGGTGCTCGACGTAGACAAAGCCTACTGGCAAGTCGTCTCCCTCGCCAACAAGCGCAAACTCGCCATTAGTTACCGCGACATGCTCCAGCACCTCGACGACGACGTGCAGAAGATGATTAGCGAAGGCGTGGCCACCAAGAGCAACGAACTCACAGTCAGCGTGAAGCTCAACGAAGCCGAGATGACCCTCACCAAAGTGGAAGACGGACTCAGCCTTTCGCGTATGCTCCTCTGCCAGCTCTGCGGACTTCCCCTCGACTCCCAGCCTACGCTCGCCGACGAAATGCGCGACGACATCGAAACCGTCCGCACCGATGTAGCCCCCGACGTGCAGACCGCATGGAGCAACCGTTCCGAACTTTGCCAGCTTGGCGAAGCCGAGGCCATGTATGCCGAGAAGGTGAAGATAGAACGCTCCGCCTTCCTTCCCCAACTGGCCCTTACCGGCGGTTACGGCATTTCCAACCCCAACGTGTTCAACGGTTTCGAAAAGAAATTCCGCGGCACATGGGCCGTGGGCGTCATGCTCAAAGTGCCTGTTTGGAACTGGTTTGAAGGCCGCTACAAGGTGCGCGCCGCCAAGGTCGACGCACAGGTTGCTGCCCTCCAGCAGCAGGAAGCCCGCGAGAAGATAGAGCTTCAGGTCAACCAGGAAGCCTTCCGCGTGAACGAAGCCAACCGCAAACTCACGCTCAGCGAGAAGAATCTGAGCAAGGCCGAAGAAAACCTCCGCACTGCGCAGGTAGGTTTCAAGGAAGGCGTAGTAACCACCAGCGACCTCCTCGCCGCACAAACCGCCTGGCTCCAGGCCCACAGCGACAAGATAGACTCCCAGATAGACATCTGCCTCAGTCGCGCTTCCTACGAGAAAGCTTTAGGAAAATAAACCCCAACCGCATCACCGCTGGCGCACCGCCCCGAGCCGCGTGTGCCACAATGTCAACCCATAGAACCATTCACCGAAAATGTCAAGACAGAAAGCAAACCTCTTGCCCGCCATCTTCATTCTGGCCGGCGTCATCATTCTGGTTATCGTAGGCAGTATGTATGCCTTCAGCGACGAAACCGACACCATACAGGGCGAAGCCGACGTCACGGAGTACCGTGTGTCGAGCAAAGTGCCCGGCCGCATCCGTGAATTCCGTGTAAAGGAAGGCGACTACGTTCATGCCGGCGACACCCTCGCCATCCTCGAAGCCCCCGAAGTGGGTGCAAAACTCTCACAGGCCGAAGCCGCTGAGGCCGCTGCCGCCGCCCAGGACCGCAAGGCACAGAAGGGCGCCCGTCAGGAACAGATTACCGCTGCCTACGAAATGTGGCAGAAGGCCAAAGCCGGCGTCGACATCGCCGAAAAGAGCTATGCCCGCGTGAAGCGCCTCCACGAAGAAGGCGTGATGACCGCACAAAAACTCGACGAGGTCACCGCACAGCGCGATGCCGCCATCGCCACGGAGAAAGCCGCCAAGTCGCAGTACGACATGGCACGCAACGGTGCCGAGCAGGAAGACAAGGACGCGGCCGCCGCCCTCGTCAACCGTGCCAAGGGTGCCGTGAAGGAAGTTAACTCCTACATCAACGAAACCGTGCTCACCGCTTCACAGGACGGCGAAGTGACTGAAATCTTCCCGCAGGTCGGTGAACTCGTCGGCACAGGCTCGCCCGTCATGAACGTGGCACTGATGAACGACATGTGGATTACCTTCAACATCCGCGAGGACCATCTTTCCCTCTTCAAGATGAACCAGACCTTCAAGGCCACCATTCCCGCCCTCGGCAACAAGGAAGTCACCCTCAAGGTGTTCTACATGAAGGACCTCGGTTCCTATGCCGCCTGGAAAGCCACCAAGACCACCGGCCAGTACGACATGAAGACATTCGAAGTGAAGGCCCGTCCCACGGGAAAGGTCGAAGGACTCCGTGCCGGCATGAGCGCCATCTACACTTCCACAGTGTCTAAGTAAACCGTCGCGAAAAGCGACAGCGACGCACCGTCGCCTATCAATCCGAAGCTCCATTTCTTTATAGATAATATATGGACAAACAATCCACACCGTCCAAGCAGTCCTTTCGCGCCAAACGCAAGGGACTGCTGTGGAGGGAACTCAAGCGAATGGCAAGGCAGCCCATCTATGCGTTCTGCATGGTGATTGCCCCGCTCTTCTGCTACGTGTTCTTCACCACACTCATGGCCAAAGGTCTGCCCTCGAGTCTGCCCCTCGGCCTTGTGGACGAAGACCACACCACCACCTCGCGCAACCTCGCCCGCAACCTCGACGCCTTTCAGGGCACCGACATCAAGTACGACTTCGCCTCCGTCACCGAAGCCCGCAAAGCCGTGCAGCGAGGCGAAGTGTACGGTTTCTACCTCATCCCGAAAGGAACCACACGCCAGGCCCAATTGCAGCGTATCCCCACCGTGTCGTTCTATACGAACTACTCCTACCTCGTGGCGGGTTCACTTCTCTACCGCGACATGCGCACCATGTCCGAACTCGCTTCGGGCGCTGCCACTCGCACCGTGCTCTACGCCAAAGGCGCCACGGAAAAGCAGGCCATGGCATTCCTCCAGCCCGTGGTCATAGACATGCACGCCGTGAACAATCCTTGGCTCAACTACAACGTCTACCTCAGCAACGTGCTCATACCCGGCTGTCTCGGCATATTCATCTTCATGATCACCGTATACAGCCTCGGAACGGAACTTAAGTTCGGCACCGCCGACGACCTCATGGAGCGTTCAGGCGGAAGCATCATCGTGGCCATGACGAGCAAGCTCATTCCCCAGGCACTCATCTTCATGCTCATGGGCACCGTCTACGTGTTTCTCCTCTACGGCTATCTCCACTTCCCGTGCCACTGCGGCATAGCGCGCATGTGGTCGCTTATGGCGCTCTTCGTGCTCGCCTGCCAAGGCTTGGGCGTATTCATGTTTGCCATGCTGCCCACCGTGCGTTTGGGCCTTTCGTTCGCCTCGCTGTGGGGCGTCATCTCGTTCAGCATATCGGGCATGTCGTTTCCCGTAATGGCCATGCATCCCACGCTGCAAGGTCTCGCGTGGCTCTTCCCCCTGCGCCACTACTTCCTGCTCTATGTCAACTGCGCGCTCGACGGGTATGCCCTCGCCAACGCCTGGCCCTACGTGGCCGCGCTCATTGGCTTCGCCCTGCTGCCTTGGCCCTGCATGTGGCGCCTTAAGCACGTCATGCTCCACTGCAAGTACGAACCCTAAACGAGCACAACAATACTACTGAAATGAAATTCAAACGAATCATAGACTATTGGCGTCAGGCGCTTTCCGACTGGAACTACATCTTCCGCGAAGAACTGCGCACCATTGTCAAGGACCAGGGTGTGCTCATCTTCTTCTTTATCGTGCCGCTCGGCTACCCCTTGCTCTATACGTTCATCTACAACCAGGAAGTGGTGCGCGAAGTGCCCGTGGCCGTGGTGGACGACTGCCGCTCTGCCCTAAGCCGTGAATACGTGCGCCACATGGACGCTTCGCCCGACGTGAAAGTCGTTTCACATTGCGCCAACATGGCCGAAGCCAAGCGCCTCGTGCGCAAGCGTGAGGTCTACGGCGTGGTGCGCATCCCCAACGATTTCTCGCGCCGCATCATGACGGGCGAGCAGGCCCACGTCAGCGCTTATGCCGACATGAGCGGAATGCTTTACTACAAGAGCGTGCTCACCGCCAACACCAACGTAAGCCTCGCCCTCAATGCCAACATAAAGGTGATGCGTGCCGGCGGAGCTACCAAGCAGGACGAACGCGTCACCGAGCATCCCATCGCCTACGAAGAGGTCAGCCTGTTCAATCCGCAGAACGGTTTTGCCACGTTCCTCATCCCCGCCGTGCTCATCCTCATCATCCAGCAGACGCTCTTGCTCGGAGTGGGCATGGCAGCCGGTACGGCGCGCGAGCAGAACCGCTTCCACACGCTGCTGCCTATAGAGCGCCACCACACGGGACTGCTCCGAATTGTGCAGAGCAAGGCGCTTGCCTATCTGCTTGTGTACATCCCCATCTCGGTATACGTGCTCGGTGTGGTGCCGCGGCTTTTCAGTTTGAACCAGATAGGCAATCCGGTGGACATGGCGCTCTTCGTGCTTCCCTTCCTCCTTGCCAGCATCTTCTTCGCCATGACCGTGAGCGCTTTTGTGCGCAACCGTGAAATGTGTATCATGATTTTCGTCTTCTCCTCCGTACCTCTGCTCTTCATCAGCGGCATCTCGTGGCCCGGAAGCGCAGTGCCGCCCGTGTGGAAAGCCATCTCTTATGTTTTCCCCTCTTCCTTTGGTATCCACGGCTTTGTGGCCATCAACAATATGGGCGCGGAACTGGTGGATGTACGTCACGACTGGAATTTGCTTTGGGTTCAGGCCGTCATCTACTTCTTTACGACGTGCATGGTATACCGCGCTGCCATCATCCGCTCACGCCAGCGTCTTGTGGAAGCCTACTATGCCACCAAGAAGCGTCTTGCTGCCCAGCGCGCCCGTCAGGCTGACAAGAGCAATTGAAGTAGGAAAACCTCAACCCTTTCTCCATAAAACAAATGCCGCGTTCGGAACTCCAGGTTCTGAACGCGGCATTTGTTTTGTGCTTATTGTGGAAAACGTCAAGCTTTCGTGCGGTCGTGGAAACCTCTTATGAGGAAGTAGAACAGATGGCCTACGCCGAAGACGATGGAAATGCAGAGCATGGTGCGGTCTGCTTGCCAGCCCACCGTCTGCTGGTGCCAGAAGCCCGTGATGATGCAGAGCACGGATATGAATCCGCCGATGCCGCTGAGCACCGTCTGCCCATGGCGATGTACGTTGCCGCCGCCAATCTTGCTGTGCGCCACACCGTAGTAGGAATAAATGTCGATGCCGATAACCATCCAGATGACGAGACGTATCCAAGTGTCGGCTGGAAGGAAGAGCATCATGCCTACACAGCAGATAAAACCGAGCGCAGGCACCACCGGCACCCAAGGAACCTTGAATCCGCGCGGTGCATTAGGTTGCGTGCGGCGCACCACAATGACACCGAGACACACGAGCGAGAAGGCGAAGAGCGTGCCGATGCTCGTCATTTCGCCGGCTATTCCCGCCGGAATGATGCCGCTCATAATGCTGATGATCACCATGAAAAGCATGTTGCTGCGCGCCGGCGTGTGGAAACGCTTGTGGAGATGTGAAAATACGGGCGGAAGAAGTCCGTCGCGGCTCATACTGAAGAACACGCGGCTCTGTCCGAGAAGCATCACCAGCACCACGCTGGCGTAGCCGAGCAGTATGGCGAAGATGATGGCGCGGTTGAGCCACGGATAAGCGGGCACCACCGAACCGTCGGCAAGCATCGGGCCCATATGCGCTACCGCGGTGGCGGCAGGAGCTATGCTGTCGGCGCCCTTATAGGCGTGATAGTCCACCACACCCGTCATGACGAAAGCAAAAAGCATGTAAAGCACGGTGCAGACGAGCAGCGAGCCGAGAATGCCTATGGGCATGTTGCGACGAGGGTTGCGCGCCTCCTGAGCCGCTGTGCTCACCGCATCGAATCCGATGTAGGCAAAAAACACGATGGCCGCTCCGCGGAGAATTCCGCTCCAGCCGTAGTCGCCGAAGTTGCCCGTGTTGGCGGGGATGAACGGTGTGAGGTTTTCGGTACGCACATATTTCATGCCGATGCCGATGAACGCCAGCACGACTGCAATTTTCAGCACCACCATAAAGTCGTTGAAACGCGAACTGCCCTTTGTGCCGCACATGAGGATGAAGGAAAGCACGACGACGAGCAGCATGGCGGGAAGGTTCACTATACCGCCTTCCGAGGGGCACGCCGTAAGTTCTATGGGGAGCGCCCAACCGAGCCCTTCCATCATGGTGCAGAAATAGCGGCTCCACGAAATGCTCACCGCAACCGCAGCCACGGCATACTCGAGCACAAGGTCCCATCCGATAATCCATGCCACCAGTTCGCCCATCGTAAAATAACTGTACGTGTAGGCACTTCCCGAGATGGGGAGCATGGAGGCGAATTCGGCGTAGCACAGTCCTGAAAAGGCGCAAGCCACGGCTGCAATGGCAAAACTGATAATGATGGCGGGGCCCGTATGTTCGCCCGCCACGATGCCCGTCACGCTGAACAGGCCGGCGCCGATAATCACGCCCACGCCCAAGGCTATCAAGCCCAACGGACCGATCACGCGGCGCAGGCCGTGTCCGCCGTCGTTCTCGGCTTCGTGGAGAAGCTCTTCGGCTGTCTTTTTAGCAAATAAATCCATTTAGCTGTTATCTTTGTGTTTCTGATTGTTGTGCAAAGATAACATAATGTTATAAAACGGGGTTGCTTGTGCGCAAAAAGGTTGTGCGTCAGCCTACTTTGTGTCTAATGCGCGGGAAGAGCGCGGCCTGTACGACGCCGCGGCAGAAGAGGTAGGCAAGGAAGGCGCTCCAGAGAACGACGTTGGAAGAAGGGTAGAGGAAAATGACTCCGAAGAAAACAAGCATGGCCACAAACATGCTGACGAGCATTTCGCGTGTGGCGGTGACGCCGATGAAAAGTCCGTCGAAGAGGAAAGCTGCAAAACTCATTACGGGAACGGCCACGGCAAAGGGGAGAAAACCGACGGCCGTGCTCACCACTTGCCGCTCGTCGGTAAGCAGCCCCACGATGGTGCTTCCCGTAAGGGCATAGACGGCGGTGTACACAGCCACCAGCGCTCCGCCCCAAACGAAGAGCCGACGGGTGAGGAGGACGAACGACCTGCTGTCGTGCGCGCCGCAGAAACGTCCGCCGAGCGCCTCGCCTGCGTAGGCGAACCCGTCCATCACGTAAGAGAAAAACACGAAAAACTGCATGAGAAGCGTGTTGGCGGCCAACGCCAGCTCACCTTGCGCCGATCCTGCCGAGGTGAAGTACGACGTGACGGCAATGAGGCAAAGCGTGCGAAGGAAGATGTCGCGGTTCACGCTGAAGAACTTTTTCAGGGCACTGCCGGCGAAGAGTCCCTGGCGCACCTCCGCCCAAGGGCACGGCTTGCTGCAGCGCCGCCAAAGCATCACGGCCATGAGGAGTCCGGCATATTGTGCCACGAGTGTGCCCGTGGCCACGCCTTCCACCTTCCAACCGAGACCGAGCACAAGGCTGAGGCTCACGGCAATGTTCACCACGTTTTGCACAATGGCCGTAGCCATGGGGATGCGGGCGTTCTGCATGCCGAGAAACCAGCCTGTGAAACTGTAAAGGCCCAGAACGGCGGGTGCGCCCCATATGAGGATGTGGAAATAGCTTCGCGCCATGCGTTCCACCTCGGGCGTGGCTTCCACAAAGCGGAACACCGTGTGGACAATGGGTTCCTGCAGCACGATGAGCACCAGACTCACCGCTCCCGCCAACGAGAGCGAGCGGAGCAGCACGCGCAGCGGTTCGGCTTTCGCACCGCTTCCGTAGGCCTGTGCCGTAAGTCCTCCGGTGCCCATACGGAGAAATCCGAAGAGCCAATAAGCCATGTTGAATATCATGCCTCCGACGGCGATGGCGCCTATGTAGGCCGCCGCGCCAAGGTGGCCGGCAATGGTGGTGTCCACCAGGGCGAGCAGCGGTATGGTGATGTTGGAAATGATGCTGGGAATGGCAATGTGGAGTATGGAACGGTTCATAGTTATATGACGAAACTTACTTCCTTAAATGCAAAAGTGCGTTTTTCGCCCGAGCGGGTTTCAAGGGTGAGGAGTCCTGTGGGGGCGATGTCGGCAATGGCGGCTTCGAACGTGTGGCCCGAGGCGTCGCGATAGGGATGAAATCCTTTTAGACGGTAGAGGTGTTCCATATATATATAATGGAGGGCGTCGGTTTCGCCGTGAAGGAGCATGGCGTAGTAGTGGAGGAAACGTTCCACCGTTTTCTCCATCACTTCCTTGCGCGAAACGTCCTTTCCCGTGATTTGCCGAATGCTCACGGGGTTGGGCGCGTCGCCTTTGAAGTCGGTCTGGTTCACGTTGATGCCCACGCCTGTGCGTGTGGTGTGGATGAGCGGTCCGCAGAGCGTGTGTTCGAGGAGCATGCCGCATATCTTGCGGTCGTTCCAGTACACGTCGTTGGGCCACTTTACCGTGCAGTGGCCCACCCAAGGCTGCAGGGCGTCGCAAACGGCGAGGGCGAGTGCTTCGGAAAGGAAAAACTGGCGGTCGGCGCGCACGCCTAAGGGACGGAAGACGAAACTGAAAAGCAGGTTGCGGCCCTCGTCGGCTTCCCACACGGTGCCGCGCTGGCCGTGGCCCGCGTCCTGGAAATCGGCGGTGAGGAGTTCCACGCGTTGGGGCTCGCTGTCGGGAATGGACAGGGAGCGGATGCGCGTCATGGTGGAGTCGGTGCGCGCGTAATGGGTATGGTGCCAGTTTGCGGGCAGATAGAGGGAGAAGGGCATGGTTGTGAATGTGCAAATATGTCGCTTCGCGAATGTGCAAATGTGCAAATATGCAAATGTGCAAATGGGTGTGCACAATGAGCGTGCACTAAACTTCAAATTCTTCGCGGCGGTGGCGTGTGTGGTAGCGCACGCCTTCTTCCGAGTAGGCGAAGGGGTAGTGTGTCACGCGGTAGGGGCGTTCTGTTCCCACCACGGTGATGATGTCGTAGCGGTAAGGCAGGTCGAGGCGGTGCCTTGCCATGTAGGCATGGGCGGCAACCACGAGGTTGTGCTTCTTGCTGAGCGTGACGGCCTTTCGGGCCTGGTCGAAACGGTTGTCGCGGCGGCTTTTCACTTCTATGAAAACTATTTCGCCGAGAACGTTGGCCACGATGTCTATTTCAAGATGTCCCGAGCGCCAGTTGCGGTCGAGAATCTCGTAGCCCGCGTGGAGCAGATAGAAGCAGGCTTCGTCTTCGCCCGTGCGGCCCAGTTCGTTGTGCGCTGCCATAGCCTACCGTTTGCTTTTGAAAAAATCTTTCATCAGTGCGCGGCACTCTTCTTCCATCACGCCGCTCACCACCTCTGTGCGGGGATGGAGCGCATGGGGAGCAAACGCGCTGTAACCGCGTTTCGGGTCGGGTGCGCCGTAGACGAGGCGTTTGAGTTGCGACCATCCGATGGCGCCGGCGCACATTACGCACGGCTCCACGGTGACATAGAGCGTACACACGTCGAGATATTTTCCGCCGAGCGCATCGGCAGCCGCCGTGATGGCCTGCATTTCGGCGTGGGCCGTCACGTCGTGGAGCGTTTCGGTGAGGTTGTGTGTGCGGGCGATGATGCGGTCGCCGCAGACGACCACGGCGCCCACAGGCACTTCGTCTTTCTCGAAAGCAATGCGTGCCTGTTCGAGCGCACGCTGCATATAATATTCGTCTGTCATGTCGGTTGTGTTCAGGAAACAATAATAAAGCGAAAGCATTTTGTTGAGAGAAATAAAACGTCCAAAACAAATAAAACGTGGCTGCGCCAATGTGGAAACCGAGGCGCAGCTTAGAGGCGTAGCCTCGTTTGCTCTTGGCTCTATAATGCTTTGTATGGGTATGCCATTAGTCCTTAATGGTAAAGCGCGGCGAGCGGCCTGAAAGGCCACCACTCGTAAGCCCAGGTCACGGCACGAAGTGACGCGGCCTGGGTTAAA
>CAVCAV010000081.1:0-12356 GCA_963600165.1 Christensenella sp. UBA1685
TGGCACTTGGGTGGACAGACCGTAATAAGCGAAAGCACTGTACATGCACAATACGCCACGTGGCACAATGCGTTCCACGTCCACCATATTGTTGGCCAAAGCTTCCGTCTGAGCATAGACGCCAGGACGGATGCGTATCAACGTACCGTCAGCCGTGGCTCGCCGCAGTTGTTCATACTCGCCTCGACTTCGGGTTTCGCGAACCGTGATGTATCCACCTTGACGTTCAAGCGTATTCGTTATTCTTGTCATAAACATACTCTTTTTCTTGCGTACAAAGATACGACGGAATATTGAGGAAGCCTAATGTTTCATGTAAAGTATTACGGCGAATATACACATTACCCGTAACCATTTTGGTTTCCTCGTCTTGTTTCTCAAGTTCAGTTCAGCAACAGCCCACAACAACGAACCGCCCGCAAGCTACGTGCTTGCGGGCGGTTCGTTTGTTGTGTGTTATTGCAGGACTTACTTCAGTTTCTCTTCAAAGAAGCTTGTGATGGTACGGAAGAGATGGAGGCGGGTGTTGCCGCCCTGGAGGAAGTGGTTGCGGTTGGTGTAGACCTGCTCGCGGAAGAGTTTTCCGGCCTGCACGTAGGCTTCTTCCACTTCGGCAAAGTTGCGGAAATGCACGTTGTCGTCGGCCGTGCCGTGGATGAGGAGAAGGTCGCCGCTAAGCTTTGAAGCGCGCTCGATGGGGTTTGTGGCATAGCCCTTGGCGTTCTCTTTCGGAGTGCGCATGTAGCGCTCGGTGTAGACGGTGTCGTAATATTTCCAGCTCGTGGGTGCTGCCACTGCCACGCCGGCACGGAACACGGGACGGCCTTCGCTCATGGACATGAGCGTGTTGAATCCGCCGAAACTCCAGCCCCAGATGGCGATGCGGTCTTTGTCGACGTAGGGGAGCGAACCGAGATAGAGGGCCGTTTCCACCTGGTCCTTTGACTCGAGGTCGCCGAGGTTGAGGTAGGTGCACTTCTCAAAGTCGGCACCGCGTGCGCCCGTTCCGCGTCCGTCCACACAGGCGAAGATGAAGCCTTTGTCGGCCATGTAGCTTTCAAAGACGCTGCCGGGATAGAAGCCCATGTTCCACGAGTCGGTCACTTCCTGCGAAGCGGGACCGGAGTACTGGTACATGATGACGGGATATTTCTTTGAAGCGTCGAAGTTGCGCGGCTTTACCATCCAGCCGTTGAGTTCCACGCCTTCGCCGGTTTTGAAGGTGAAGAATTCTTTCTGTCCGGACACGGCGGCTACGGTTTCCTTGAGTTCGGCATTGTCGATGAGCGTGGAGAGCACTTTGCCGTCGGAAGCCTGACGCAGCGTGGTGACGGGGGGCTGCTGGGCGGAGGAGTAGACGTTGAGGAAATATTTCATCGAAGTGCTGAAGGTGGCGCGGTTGGTACCGGTCTCGGTGGAGATTTTGCGTTCCTTTCCGTTCTTGTCGATGGAATAGACGGCTGTGCGGAGGGGGCTTTCCTCATGGGAGGCATAGTAGAAACGACCGCTCTGCTCGTCGTAGCCGTAGAAAGCGCTGACGTCGTAGTTGCCTTTCGTCACCTGGCGTTCGAGCTGGCCGCTGAGGTTGTACCAGTAGATGTGGCGGTAGCCGGAGCGGTCGGAGATGTAGGCGAAGTGGTTGCCGTAGAACTTCAGGCTGCCGTAGGCTTCGTCGGTCACATATTTGCTGTTCTCCTCACGCACGGCGAGTTTGCACTCTGTGCTTCGGGGATTGGCCATGTAGATGTCCATGCGGTCCTGATGGCGGTTGAGGGTGACAACGGCGAGCTTTTCGGGGTCGGAAGTGAAATGGATGCGGGGCACGTAGCCGTCGGAGTCGAGGGGAAGCTTGAGTTCGCGCGTCACGCGGTTCTTGATGTCGAACGTGAGCACTTTCACGTCGCTGTTCTTTGCGCCTGCCACGGGATACTTGTAGCGGTACTCGCCGGGATAGTCGTCACACTCGGTGCGCTCGGGATACATGCCCTTGAACTGCTGGATGGCATAGACGGGCACTTTTGACTCGTCGTAGCGGATCCATGCGAGCATCTGGCTGTCGGAGGAGAAGTCGAAGGAGCGTGCGGTGGTGAACTCTTCTTCGTTGACCCAGTCGGGGATGCCGTTGAGCACTTCGTTGAACTTTCCGTCTTTCGTCACCTGCGACTCAGCATTGCCGAAAAGGAGTTTCACGAGGAAGAGGTTGTTGTCGCGAGCGAAGGCGATGACGTTGCCGTCGGGCGAGAAAAGGGGCATCTGCTGCGGACCGCCTTCGGAGAGGGGTTCGAACTTGTGGTTCTTCACGTCGTAGATGTAGTAGACGGCGGTGTAGCTGCGGCGGTAGATGGCCTTGGTCTGCGTGCGGAGCAGGATGCGGCGCTCGTCGGGCGACATGATGTAGCCGTCGATGGACTCGAGCTTTACGGGTCCGCGGGCTTCTGCCACGTCGAAGATGGTTTCCACGTCCTTGCCGGTCTTGAAGGAGCGGCGGATGATGCGCTTGCTGTCGGAGGAGAGCTGCGTGTAGGTTTCGCCGTCCTTCATGGGGTTGACGCCATAGACGTACTGGGGCGAATACTTCCCGGAGGTGATGTTCTCCAGGGTGAGGGGCGATGTCTGTGCCTGCGCTTCTGCGCCCGAGAAGCACGAGAACGAGGCCACGAGACTGGCTACTATAAGGAAAATGCGTTTCATATTCAAGTTGGAATTAGGAGACGGGGACGGAAACAAATTCGTCCGCTCTTGCAAAAGTACGCAAAAGCGGACGAATGTTGGGCATAAACGGCGGTTTCTGATTCAGATTCGGCAAGTATTTGCGTGGCGCAACAAGGCGCAACATACAAATCCGTGCGGATTTGTCTTCACGTCACTCTCCGCCGAAAACCTTGTCCCAACCGGCGGCCTTGTACCATGAGGTGGAACGGAAATCGTCGTTGAGGTTGCCGAAGGCGCACGACGAGGCGTGGTCGGTATAGGTGGCTTGGGGAAGGAACATGCTCACGCCGCGGTAGTCGTCGGTGGCCACGGGCACGGTTTGCATGGACCAATAGCCGGGACCGATCCAGAAGTTGTCCGTGGCTCCGTGGTAGACGACGGCGGCGTCCAGCGCTTCGCTCACTTTGGCGAAGTAGGCTTCGGGAAGTATAGCGCGGAGGGTCTGGCGCATGTCGTAGTTGTGGGGACGGTAGAAATAGTTGTAGCAATAGGCCTGGTAGTTCATCACGCCTTGCTCGGCGAGGTCTATGGTCTGCCCTTCAGCGAGCGGGGAATGGGGCAAGGCTTCGCGCAGGGCGTCGGCCAGGGCCTGCAGACGGTCGGTGCGCAGACAGCTGACGACGATGCCGAAGTCGGCATAGTCGTTTTGCAGTTCGGTGCTTTTCACGTCGGAAAGATAGGTGCGGGCTATGTCGGAGGGGTCGTCGGTGAAGAAGCCGCTCTGTATGTTGTGGGTGTAGTAGGAGCCGGCACCGGGGGTGGCGATGGGCGATGCCACTATGTAGTCCGTGACGTTGCGAAGCTCGTAGGCCACTTCGATGTTCTGCATCAGGCAGGAATCGAAGAATATGAATTTGGGGTGAACACCGGAAGCGCTGACGGCGGCGGCCATATCGGCCACGTCCATCTGCGTGCCTTTGTCGGAAGAGAGTTTGTTGCTGCCCGTGTCGATGCCGAAGGAACTGACAACGGGTGTTGTGGAGAATTCTGACACGTAGTCGGGGTAGCGTTTGTCGGTCGTCGGCAGCCAGCCGTCGGCGTGCGACCACATGACGAGGCCGTAGTCCTTAGCGCTGAAATTGGTGCGCACGTAGGTGAGCACGTCCCTGAACACGGCGGGGTCGGTGCTGCAGACGTCGGTGCTCCACTGGCGCACGAGACGGGGCGCTTTGGCTCCTTTCGTCACTTCGTAGAGACGGGGCAGGCGGTTGTCGTCGATGAACATGAGAAGGCGTCCGTTTTGGGGAATGTAGTCGGCGCCGTTCATTATTTCGAGGGAGTCGCTCTGGTGGTATTTTCCCGAACCGAGACTGTTCTGTGCGGCCATGTAGACGAGCACGGTGCGTCCTGAGGAGTAGTCGGGGAGCTGCTGTTCGGCGGTGTCGTGGTGGCAGGAGGAGAAAAGGCACACGGCGGCAGCGGTCAGCAGGTATGTGAGTTTGTTCTTTTGCACGTTGGGGTGATAGAGGTTGGTTTGTGGCACAGCGATGCGAAAGCGGCAATAAGGCCGCTCAAGCGAGCTCGGGAGAGCTCGCCCCCATAGAGGGCGCTGTTTTGTTATTTAGACGACTTCGCCTGGAATTCAATGTCAACGCGCTTGAATCCCATGGCGCGGAACACTTGGGCGACGCGTTCGCGAGCGTTGCGTTCGGCGGTCTGGAGGTTATGGTCGGTGAGGCAGCGGTCCATCATCTGCTGGCGGGCCTTGCGGTAGAGTTCGTCGGCGGCTTGGGGAGGGAAACTTCCGTGCTCGTAGAAGGAACGGGTGCGGGCCTCGTCGATGAAGTTGGAGTCGAGAAGTTCTACGGGCGGCAGCCTCAGCTTCGCCACGGAGTCGGGCAAGGAGGTGAACCAGTCGTCGCTGCACTTTTTCATGTCCACGCCGAGGCGGAGCGTGCCGGTGTAGATGCGCACGAGGCGGTCGGTGCCGAACGTGCGGCTGCGGTTCCACTCCACAAGTTCTTCGGTGGTGACGGACATGAATTCCCACTGGCCGATGTCGCGTATGGAGCGCACCTCTTCGGGGGTGACGTCGATGCGAGTGTCGCGCTTCACTTCGAGGCTTACGGGCGGATGTTCGCTGACGGTGCGCACCGTTACGGCCACTGCCACGAGGGCGGCGACAATGAGCCACAGCCACCAATAGCGCACTACGGCCACAAGGAGGGTGCGCCACACGCGGGTGTTGTTATCTTTGGACTGTGTCATTGCAGCTGGAGTTTCTTGAAAAGACTTTCTTCCGTAAGGTCGCTGCGGAAGCTTATGGTGATTTGCGACTCATCGTAGCCCATGCGTCGCAACATGGGCACGAGGAGTTCGGCGGCACTGCGCTGTGCCTGCGAAACGATGTCGAGTCCGGCGGCGTGGCTCATGATGCTGTCGGCGCCCTGACGGGCAAAGCCGCTTATTTCCTCGTCGGAATAGCGCGAGCGGGTGAGGTCGATGTACTGGCGCACTCCGGCATGGTCTACACGCGAGGCGGTGGCGGTGATTTGCGGGTCGGGCAGGGTGAGCACGATGCCCGCGGGGGTGCGCTTCACGTTGGCGGCACTGAATGCGGAGAAGTCGATGTAGGCTTTGAGGGTGACGGTGACGGGAATGGCCACCTTGCGTTCGCCGATGCGTGCGGGCATGGTGAACTTCATGCCGAACACCTGGCCTTCCACGGTGGGCTTGTCGGAGTGGGTGACAACTTTGTGTATCTCGTACTCGGAGGTGTAGAGCCGCGAGCACTTGTTGACCTGCATGACGATGCGTGCCGTGGTGTCGACGCGCTCCGCCTTTACACTGTCGCGGTTGTCGGCCCCGTCGGACGACGCTTGGCGGCACGACGTGGCCATGGCGGCAAAGAGGAGCAGTGCAGACAGGCAGCACCATAGGCTTGAAGCAGGGCGTGACGTACGCATGACTTATGAGGGGTTTTGGAATGTTCGGAAAATGCTTGCGCGTTTTTGTTCCGGCGCACAAGATTCGGCGACAAATGTACGCAAATCCGCCGTAACGCACCACTCTGCGGCTTCATTCCTTGTTCAACTGAACAAGTTTTTGTTATTTTGCCCGTCATTGCAACGGCAACCGCCCATTACGAAACACCCATTATTATATAATATATATTATGAAGAACCGGATTTCCTTCGGCATAACCGTCCTCTTGCTTTCAGCCACTTTCTGCGCCTGCGGATCAGGGAAAAGTGACAAGACCGAAGCTTCGGCCGACTCCACCGCACAGAAGGCGGTGAGCGACGCGCCCTATGCCGAACCCTCGCAAAGCAACACCTACACGGCTACGCTCGCCGGACGCCATTTCGAAATAAGCATAAGCCGCAAGGCGGACCAGTCGCTGCCCACCGTCACGGACGAACTGGGCAAGAAGTTTTACGACAACCGTGTGGAGGTCACCATCAAGGCCGACGGCGAAGAGTTTTTCAGCCATTCCTACACGCGCGAGGCTTTTCAGGAATTCCTCAGCGAGAGCGAAAAGCAGGGCACGGTGTTGCTCGGCATGGCTTTCGACAGCGAGAAGAGCGACGGCCACGCCATTCGTCTCGGAGCACAGATAGGCCAGGTGGGCATTGAAGAAGGTCCGGCTTTCTGCGTGGAGATTCCGCTCGACGGCTCTGCCTCAAGCATCGTGCGCGACACGAACCAGGACACGACGGGCGACGACGGCCTTTCGGACTGACGCACTCCCCCACTCCATCCACACATACATAGAAACACGAATCCCGACCGGCAGCTGAGGCTGAAGGTCGGGATTTCTTTATTGATTGGCTTACTTTTCTGCTAAACGAAGTGTGTGTCAGGGACAGGTGATGGTGTGGGTGATGGTGATGGTTCCGCAGCCGTCGGTCTGTGGAGCGCCCTGTGCTTCCATGCGCATACGGGCTTGCGTGAGGTAGCTGCGCACGAAGGGATTGGCGAGGAAACAGCCGGGGGCCTTGTCGACGATGCGCTGTATCTGGCTCGTCATCACGGGCGTGGGATACTGCGAGCAGAGGAGCTGGAAGAAGCCTGTGCCGAGCGCATTGGTGTAGTTTTCCATCACGAAGTTCGTTTCGAGGTCTTCGGCGCGCTTGGCCAGTTTCTGGGCTTTCGAACCTATTTTCTTTTCTATCGTTTCGGCCGACTCGCCGTTTTGTATCATGCCGATGGTGCGCTGCTGAAGCTCCCACATCTCGTTGTCGAGGCGGTTTTTCTTTTGGAAGAAACGGTAGAGTTTGTCGTTGAGCGGACCGCCGCTCACACGCTGCCCCACGTTGTCGACCTGCACGCTGAGGTTGCCGTTCTCTATGACCATGGGCATCACGCACTGCGAGCCGGAGTAGAGGAGCACCATGCGCACGGAATCTACGTCGCCGGCGAAGCTGAAACGCCCGTGGATTACCTTGCACGAGTCGATGCAGCCGTCCATGCGCTGCACCGTCACGGTGTGGGCTGACAAGTTTTCCGGTGCATCCCGCAAGTAGAGCGTACGTCCGTCGAGGCTGGAGACAGACGAATTGCCCGCTATGTTGTATTGCTCAGCACAGGAGGTGAGCAATAGCAGAGAGGATATGAGTAGGTAAAACTTTGCCATATTCATCAATATTCACTTGATACGCATTTGGCTGCAAGCGCAGTTCCGTTTCCGTCATCTTTCCTGCTGCTGAAAGCGTGAAAAGGGAAGGTCTCCGGCCAATTGCAGCACAAATATACAACGTTGCCCTTCGTTTATTCATAACGAAGGGCAAAAGATTCTTTCCAATAAAATATTTTTGGGAATTGGCGGCGCAAATGTTACAAAACGTGGATGGTTTTTCACACTACGGAAGACGTTTTCATAGTCTCCCTACCGCTCCTTTTCCTCTTCGTGGGATATGCGGAAAGCGGTGTATACCTCGAGGATGGCAGCAATGAGCAGCGTGATGCCCCACTCGCGTCCGCGGAACGGTGCAACGGAGAAATGGCTGCAGAGCATCAGTGCGGCGGTGACGAGCAAGAGCAGTGCACCGGCCATCTGCTGGCGGCGCAAGCGACGCAGTATCAGGTTGTTGCCCTCATAGCGGTCGGCCAACTGCACGGAACTGAAAAGCAAAGCACCGAGCGCAAAGACGTAAGGGGCATATTGGGGGAGGAACACGGGGCATACGGCTCCTACAACGAGGAGTATGCCGCCGATTCCGTAAAAAACAGAACGCATATATATAAAGATATGGCGGTGGTTGGGGATTTCTACATTACGTTTGCTATTCTACGACATACACGTCCTCGTCGGCCGTCTTCATGAGCAGATTGACGCGTGCCACGCGCTCCACGGCTTCGGGGTTGCGCTGCAGGTCGCTGAGTTCGCGCGTGTCGCTGTTGTAGCGGTCCTCGTATTGCTTGATGTCGTCGCGCAGAGCCTGGTTCTGTGCGTCGAGTTCGTAGCGGTGGTAGTAGCTGTTGTCGTCAAAGAAGCCCACCCAAGCCACGAAGAGGAGGATGGTCCAGAAATATTTCTGGCGGAGTATGACAAGCCCTATTCGGCGTATTCGTTTACCCATTGGTCTATGATTTTGCGTACAAAATTAGTGCAAGGCGAGGGAAGAGGGAAAGGAAAACCCAGTTTTTCTTTTTCTCTTCCGAGCCGCAGCCTAATTTCGTGAAACAAAATTAGTGCAAGGCGAGGGAAGAGGGAAAGGAAAACCCAGTTTTTCTTTCACTGGCGAAGCGCATGGGGGCGAACGATGGGGGCGAGCTCTCCCGAGCTCGCTTGCGCGAGGTAAGCATTATATTGAAGTAGCTTTCAACGCCCATGCGAGGTCGGGAGACCTCGCCCCCATCGTTCGCCCCCATCGTTCGCCACCATATGCGTTACAAGGCGCAAAGGTCTTTCTCCTAAAGTTTGCCTATTTCTTCTTTGCTCAGTCCGGTGGCTTCCATAATGGTCTGCATGGGCACGTGAAGCGACAGCAAATTCTTGGCTATCTGCACGGCCTTGGCGTTGGCACCTTCCTTGAAACTTTCCGAAAGCAACGTCTTCTCGCTGCTCACCACGTCCCAAAACTTGTCGTAGGCACGGAGTTCGCTCTCGGTGAAGGCCGAAACTTTCACTTCCTCCAAAGCTTTGCTTATGGCGGGGTCGGCCAGAAGTTCGGCCGGCACCTGACGGGTTTTGTCGTTGATTTCCGTCAGGAACCGCAGCCAAAGAATGGTCGTTCGCTTCTCGTCCATCGTATGGGGCTGAAACTTCGGCAATTCGATGAACGTAAAGCACAGTCCCTCTATCACTTTGTCAGAATCCTTGTCGCAGACGATGCGGTAGTTGTGCTTATACTCCTTCGTGTCCTTTTCGAAAATGTCGTTCACCAAATTCAAGGAATAGACGGGCTGCAAATCGGCATACCTGTACCCCATCTCGGCCTGGCTCACATAGGCTTTGGAAGCATTGAACAGCACGCGCTGCTTGAAAGCATCGGTCCAGGCCATCTGCATTTCCACTACGAACTGGCGGCCCTTGACGTCACGGCACCGCACATCCACAATGGTATCTTTGTGAATGGGGTCGACGGGCACAAGTTCCGTGGGCAGATATTCAAGACTTTCTATCTGCTGGTCTTTTTTCAAAGGCAACAACGCATTGAGCAGACTTATCAGCAAGTCGGGATGATTGCCGAATATCTTCTTGAAAGTCAGGTCGGCCTTGGGGTCCAAATATTTGATGTCGGAGGTCATCTTTTCGTGTTTTAAGCGTTTAGCATTGCGAAGATGCGCTTTTTTCTTGAAAATGGCGAGAGAGTGAAGAAAATTCTTCTTCCGTTTTTAGGACGTAGACGGCACATTGCGGTACATGTAAAAGCGCCTTTACCATTTGCTTACTGCTTCCAAGGATTTCTCCCAAAGACCGCAAAAATTACAACCTGCTGAATATCAACCATCTGCAGTTTCAAAACGAATTCCCCGTTTTGAAACAAAAATTCCAAGCCTTGGAATTTTAATTTCAAGGCTTGGAATTTTTGTTTCAACGCTTGGAATTTTTGCGGAATGCGCAAGGCGTTGGAGCGGTGTGGCAAGCCGTGCCGGGCAGGCTACATTCAGCCATTACAAGTCGTGCTGCTGGAGGCGGTAGGCAGCCAGTTGCTCAAACTTCGTGCCGGGCTGGCCGTAGTTGGCGTAGGGGTAGATGCTTATGCCGCCGCGGGGGGTGAACAGGCCGGTCACTTCGATGTACTTCGGAGCCATGAGGCGGATGAGGTCCTTCATGATGACGTTCACGCAGTCCTCGTGGAAGTCGCCGTGGTTGCGGAAGCTGAAGAGATAGAGCTTGAGACTTTTGCTTTCTACCATCTTGGCGCCGGGGATGTAGGCTATGCGTATTTCGGCAAAGTCGGGCTGGCCGGTGATGGGGCACAGACTGGTGAATTCGGGACAGTTGAAACGCACCCAATAGTCGTTGTCGGGGTGTTTGTTGTCGAACGTTTCGAGCACTTCGGGGGCATAGTCGGACTTGTATTCCGTTTTGCGTCCGAGAGCATTGAGGTGAAGATTGTCGCGCATTATATATTAAGGGGAGAATGAGTTTTACAAAAAATGGGAAATGCATCAACGAACATTCGTGGGTTCGGGAGAATAAAACTTTCAAAACAAACAAAACGGGGCTACGCCTCCAAGCGGCTACAAATGCACGGCCTTTTGTTTTGTAGATGTTTTATGAAGAACATCACAGGCGCAGCCTCGTTTTATTTGTTTTGAAGGTTTTATTCTTCATGAATATGCCCAACGCACTCGTTGTTGACACATTTTACAGTCCGTGTTATTTTTCAGTTTTCGTGGCCAGATACTGTTCGAGGCCTTCGCGGCGGAGCTTGCAGGCGGGGCAGTGGCCGCAGCCGTCGCCGGGGATGCCGTTGTAGCACGTGAGAGTGCGGTAGCGCACGGTGTCGAGCACGCCGAGTTCGTCGGCCAAGGCCCAGGTTTCGCACTTGTCGATCCACATGAGCGGAGTGTGGATGACGAACTGCTCTTCCATGGCCAGGTTGAGCGTCACGTTGAGCGAACGGATGAAGCTGTCGCGGCAGTCGGGATAGCCGGAGAAGTCGGTCTGCGAAACGCCCGTCACGAGATGGCGAATGCCGTGCTCGCGGGCATACACTGCGGCAATGCTGAGGAAGAAGAGGTTGCGGCCGGGCACGAACGTGTTGGGAGGGCCGTCGGCAGGCTTCACCTGGTCCATCACGATGGACTGGTCGGTAAGCGAGTTGTGCGCCAACGAGGCTATGAAGCTCACGTCCATACGGTGGAAACGTACGCCGGCCTCGCGGGCTATCTCTTCGGCAATGTCCACTTCATGTACGTGCTTCTGACCGTACACGAAACTGATGGCATACACTTCATTGAAGTGCTTCTTGGCCCAAAAGAGACAGGTGGTGGAGTCCTGGCCGCCGCTGAAGACGACCAAGGCACGGGTATTGTCGAGTTTTTCCATAAGAAAAGAAGATTTTTTTGCGAGTAAAATAAAACGGAGGTTGAACGGTGGCGTTTTTCCAAAAATAAAACGTCGAAAACAAACAAAACGAGGCTTCGCCCTCATGGGGCGAAACATCCTAAATGTTTTGCTAAATCTCGAAGATGCGCCACGGGCTGTACGAGATGCCTTTGTCGTAGACTTCCTCGCCTTCCACTTTCTTGAGTTTGCGCACCACACGGAGCGTGACGGGGAGGGCAATGACTTCGTAGACGGTCTTGAGCACCACTTGGTTGAGCATAATGAGGGGCATCACCTTCCAAGGCACCACACCGCCCAAGGCAAGCGGGAAGAAGACGACGGAATCGGCCGTTTCGCCCACCACCGTGGACGCTATGGCACGCAGCGAGAAGCGCTCTTCGCCCTTTGTGCCAAGCTTCATGCGGCTCATGACGTAAGCATTGAGGAAGGAGCCGACAAGGAATGCCAGAAACGAAGCGCCGGCAATGCGCGGAGCAAGGCCGAACATGGCATGGAAGCCTTCTTCGCCCGTCCAATAGTCGGCACCGGGGAGCACGTCGGCCACAAAGCCGAAAAACACGAACAGGAAATTCATCAAGAAGCCCAGCCATATAATAAGGCGCGCACGGCGATAGCCCCACACTTCCACCAGGCAGTCGTTGATGATGTAGGAAACGGGAAACACGATAAGCCCGGCCGTAAGTTCCAACGGACCTACAGTCACCTGCTTTGTTTCCAAAAGATTTGCTGCAATAAGACAGACGCAGAACAGCACCCCGAGAATCATGAAGGGAATGCTGACCGTCGGGCGTGGCCGGCGGCTTTCAGAGGTATGGTTATTCATAAAATCTTGTTTTTTACGAGGTTTATCAAGCACTCGGCAAGAGCGAAATTCGGCACGATGCTATAAATATCGTTCATTTTTCGCTTTTCGGGTGCAAAAGTACGACTTTCGGCAGAACTCCGGCATGCCGGTGTAAAATATTATGAATAAATTTGACTCAATTTTTCGGATTCAGGCTCGCGCGCCCTTTGTGGAGGCGGGCTCTAATCGCAAAATACAAGCAATGTTCCCCAAACAGCCAACCCTATTTGGAAAGCGCGGCGAGCGGCCTGAATTGAAAATCGGCGGCCGAAGGGAAAGCCAAAGGCCACCACTCGTAAGCCCTGGTCACGGCACGAAGTGACGCGGCCAGGGTAT
>CAVCAV010000082.1:0-12011 GCA_963600165.1 Christensenella sp. UBA1685
CTTTTACGTCGTATACAAAACAGGGGCTACTGCCATGTATACACGGCAAAAGTAATCAATAAATTCGGTAAGTTGCTAAGTTTTCGCTAAGATTTGCCGTGCTGCTGCGCCAAACGGTCAAGAAGTCCCTGACAGGCGTCTTCGAGAAGTTCGATGACGAGTTCGAAGTCGGCATCGCCGCCGTAGTAGGGGTCGGGCACGATGGTGTAGTCGGGATGGCTTTGCAAATAGTCGGTCATCATCACCACTTTGCGTCGTTCAGCGTCGGTCTGTGCGAGACGGAGCAACTTCTCGCGGTTTCGCTCATCCATTGCCACAATAAGGTCGAACTGACGGAAATCTTCTGCGCAAACGGGACGCGAGCGATGGGTAAGTTGATAGCCGTGACGTGCGGCATGAGCGCGCATTCGGCTGTCGGGGAGTTCTCCCTCGTGGTAATCGATGACGCCGGCGGAGTCGGCAACGACGTATGCCGACAAGCCTTGGCGGTCGGCCAATGTGCGGAATATTTCTTCGGCCGTACACGAACGGCAGATGTTGCCCAGGCAGATGAAAAGCACACGGTATGGGGACTTGTGGTCGGAGTGTTCCATTGGGTTTTAAAACAGGGATGTTACGAAAACTGCCTTGCATCGCTTTTTGCGCAATGCAAGGCAGCTCTATTATTATATTACGAGGGATTATCGCACGAGTTTGCGGGAGAGCGAAGCGGCAGTGGTTTTGATGTTGACCACGTAAACGCCGGGAGCGTATCCGCTGAGGTCAACCACTTCTTCTTCGCCGCGACGGGGCGATTCGATGCGCTTGCTTGAAACGACCTGGCCGTTCATGCCAACAATTTCAATGGTGGCGAAAGTTTCGTCGTTGTTGAAAAGTACCTTCCATGCGGAAGCGCTCTTCTGAAGTGACACGGGAGCCGTGGTGTTCAAGGCCTGGGCGATGCCGTCGGACTTGCCCATTTCGAGCGCCTTCTTCAAACCGGCATAAGCGTCAACCTTACCGTAACCGAAGTCGGCATTCCATCCTTCTTCGTTCATGGTACCGGTGTAGGTGTCCTGAACGGCAGTGGTGCGGATGATTTCTTCTACGTTCTCGGGCGTAAGGTTGGGGTTGGCCTGCAGCCAAAGGGCCACGATGCCCGTCATGGCGGGAGAAGCCATGGACGTACCGCTCATTACACCGTAGTAGTAGCTCTTGCTACCCGAGGTAATTTTGGCCACAACGTCGCTGGCGTTGTCCTTCACGCTGGTGTCGGTGGAGTTGAATGCCGAAATGATGCAACCACCGGGAGCAGCCACAATGGGCTTCACGCAGGAAGTGTTGATGGAAGGACCGGGGCTGGAGAAATTGGAGATGCCCTTCACCTTACCCAAACTGTAGGAATAAGTTTGGCCACCAAGGCTGCGGAAAGAAGTGGCGGCATTGTAGGAAGCCACGGCAATGGTCTTGGAGTTGCAAGCGGCGCCTTCGCCAACGAGATAGCTCTCGGAAGGTTTCTGAATTTTGTAGGAAGAAAGGCTGCTCAGACTCGAACCGAATTCGCAGGCGGTGTTGTCGGTGGTGCTGTTGAGCCAAGCGTGATAGCCGTTGCCCTTCTTGCCCGTCACCTTCAGCACGAAGTAGTACGTTCCGGAAGAGGTAACGCCGAGCGTCTGAGCGAGGTTGCTGATGTAACCGGAAAGGCGATAGTGCTGCTTGTTGTTCAGACTGTTCACTTCTTCAGTAATGCTGAATCCGGAGTTGCGGAGCTGCTGGGTGGTGGGAACGTATTCCTTGCTGCCCGTTTTGAGAATGGGCTGGAAGACGAGTTCCTTCTTGCCGTTGTCGCTCATGCCCCATACGTCGAGCATAAAGCCTTTTACGGAGTTGGTAGATTCGGGCTTGATATATACGCTCTTTACTTCGTCGTCCTCGTCAAACTCGGCCATGGCGTGAATTTTGTCGGCACGCTCGTTACCGGCTGCGGCTACCATGATGCCGCCTTTACCGCAGAGGGCGTCCATGTTTTGGCTACCCGATGCGCTACCGTCATGAGGACCGAGATGACCGCCGAAACTCATATTGATAACCCAAGGCATACCGGCTTCTTCGGCATATTTCTTGATGGCTTTGGCACGGGTGAGCACGTTGCTGTCGGAGAAATCGCTTGCGCAAAGGAGCAATTGTGCACCGGGGGCCATGCCATAGTATTCATTGTCCTTCACCTTGGCACCTGCGGCGATGTTGGCCACGTGGGTGGCATGGCCGTGGGCAGAGGTGCTGTACTGGTCGCCCGTGGTGGGAAGGGTGGTGCTGAACTTAAGTCCGCTAAAATAGGCGGCGTGTCCTTTGAAGGCAAGGTGGTCGTACTGGAAGCCCTGGTCAATCACGCCAACTACAACGCCGGTGCCGTCAAAAGGAGTGTCGAGTCCGGTTCCGGCCTGCACGTCGTCGGCATTGGTCATTTCGCGTGCATTCTTCATCAAAAGATGGTGCTGCACGTCGGCGGCGATGTACACCACTTCGGAACGTTCGGCAAGTGTGGGAACGAACTTGGCGGGAATTTTGGCCACGAGGCATTTGTCGGTGATTTCTTCAGCTTCGTAGCCTTCACCTTTGATGTAGTCTACCACGTCGGCAGCTCCGCCGGTGACGTTGATGGTAACGCCGGTAAGTGTTTCCTGGCTCACGGGTGTTCCGTTGGTAGCCGGTGTGCGTTGTACGCTATTGGAGGTGATGAGTTCGTCGAACGCACCGTCCCACTTGCGCTGAGCATTTTTCACCACGAGGTCCTGCGCCAAAAGCGAGGGGGTGAGAAGTGCAAGGGCGCTCACAACTAACAGTTTCTTGTTCATCTTGCGTTGTGTTGTTATTTCGGTTGATTTTCTTTCTATTTTCCATTTACTTGGACACAACTTGTCCAAAACGGCACAAAGGTAATGATTATTTGCGAGAACATACTATTTGTCAACGGCAATAAAGGTTTTTGTGGCAGTTTGGATTACGTTTATTTAAGGATGCGTTTCCCAAATGTGTTATTCGTATCCTAAATTTTGCGCCCTCAACGGAGGCTTATTCTCCATTGAGGGCGCTAATATCCGAACTACAGTTTTACGCTGGCTCCGGCCATAACGAGGAAGCCGGGCTGACGTACGTTGGCAAGGTCGAAGTAGCGGTGTGCGGTGAGGTTTGTCATGTCCACAAAGAGCGACCAGCGGGGCTGGGTCCACTGCACTTTGCAGTCGAGCAATGCGTGGGTGCCGTAGGGACGGAGCTCGCCCGTGGCCTTGAGGTCCTTGTAGACGAGCCAGTTGCCTTCACGCTGCTGCACGCGGAGCGTCCACTGTGCAGAAAGGGACGATACGATGCGGTGGGAGAGGCGCGCCACGAATTTGTGGCGGAGATATTCAAGCGCATAGTTCGACTTGAAATAGGCTTCGCCCTCCAAACGGTGCTGGGTAATCCAAGCGTAGGAAAGGTCGAGGCGCGTGAACGGCTGGCGTTTGCCCCACCATTCGGAAAGGTTGAGGGCGGCATCGAAACCTGCGCCGAAGTTGTCGAGCTTGAAGGAAGTGGCGTGGTACTTGTCGTCGGCGCTGTACATCACCCAGTCGATCATGTGGTTGCCGTGCTGATAATGGGCTTTGAGATGGAGGGTGAACACGCGGCTGAGGTAGTCGGCACCGATGCGGACGGCGGAACATTCTTCGGGTTTGAGTCCGACGTTGCCTTCCTGCGTGGGACTTTTGTACCAAAGGTCGGTGAAGGAAGGCAGACGGAGCGATTTGTTCCACGACGCATAGAGACGCCATGAGGAGGACGGACGGTAACTGAGGTCTACGCCGGGATAGAAACGGAACTTGGAGTCGATGGCATTGTTGCGTTCTGCCATGACGCCGGCAGAAAGGGTGAAACGCTGCCACACGATGTTGTGTTCAAGGAAATAGCTGACGTTGGTGCGGTCGTCGTGTTTCGTATACTGGCGGCCGTGCTCTTTGGGTATGCCTACATACTGGTCCTCGGAAAGGTCGCGGCCGAGATTGGTGCTATAGATGCTTTCTTCGCGCAATTCTGCACCGACAGCAGTGCGACCGAGCGCCCACTGCGTCCAGGCATTGAGCGAAGCGGTGAAGACGTCGCCGCGGTGGAAGTTTTCGCCCGTCTCGGAATCTTTGATGAGTTGGAAATGGTCCACACTGCGCACCCACGAAATTTGCGGAGCGAGGTGTACGCATCCTTTGCTTTCGGCCTGAACGGATACGAGATAGCGGCGCGTGGCTTCCCATTGGTTGGGATAGGCTGCGGAGTAGAACGTGTTGGCTCCGAAGTCGTTGGCGGTGGCGCCGGCCTGAAAGTTGAAGGAAAGGTCACGGCCGTTGTAACTGATTTGGCCGAAACCTTTTCCGCCTTTGAAGGAACCGTTGGCCACGGCGCCGTCGGAGCGTTGGTAGCTTCCGCTTGCCGAAGCGCTCCATCCCCCACCCCACCGCCAGGCGGTGCGGGCTTCTCCGCGGTAGGTGTTGTACGAACCGCCTTCTACGGTGGCTTCGAAGGGCGAGGGCTTTTCGCCGCCAGACTGTGCGGCACTGCGGGTGACCACGTTGATGGCTCCGCTGAAGGCCTGACTGCCCATCACGCGCGATGCGGCGCCTTCGAGAACCTCGATGCGCTCAATGTCGGAAATATTTAGGGGAAAGTCGGCCGCATTGTGGCCGGTTTGCGGATTTACAATGGGCACGCCGTTGACGAGAATGGTGATTTGGTCGTGCGTTCCGCCGTCGATGCTGATGTCCGTTTGAATACCAAACCCTCCGCGTTGCCGGACATCTACTCCCGCAGAGAGTTTGAGAAGGTCGTTGACTGTTCTTACGCCCGCAGCTTCGAGGTCGCGCTGCAGGAAGGTGGTCACCTGTCGTGCTGCCACGTCGGCAGCGAGGGGTGCTCGCGATGCAGACACGGCGGCTTCGCCGAGAAGCAGGGTGTCTGCTGCAGCGGCGAGTTCGGTCTGTCCCTTGTCCTTCAGTCCTTCAGCCGATGCGGAGGTTGCAGCCATGAGGCGGGGAGTGGCGGTGACGATGGTGGCCACGCCAAGCACGCCGATGCGCACTTCGCGGTGAAGGGCGGAGAAGAGGCTCCAGCCCTTGCGGTTGAACTGACGGAAAGTCAAGGAGCACTTTCCTTTTGATTGTTGTTGCATGAAATGAATAATATTATAAGGTGTAAATGAGCAAATGGCGTTTACCTTATTGCGTCACTCGTCCTTCCAGAAACTTGGAGTGAGGGGAAGGAGTAGGGAGAATATTTCAAGACGTCCGGCCAGCATGAGGAAGGAGTTGAGCCAGAGCGTGGTGTCGTTCAGGCTGTCCCATGAAGCCAGCGGGCCGATGGTGTGGCCGATGGTGGGACCGATGTTGCTGAACGAGGAAATGGCAATGCCGAACGCGTCGAGCAGAGAGAGCCCCATGGCCACCATGATGATGCACGACACGATGATGAGCAGGAAGTATACAATGAAGAATACGAACACGGTGCGGGCCGTCTGCGCCGTGACAATGCCGTTGTTGATGCGCACGGGGAGCACGGCATGGGGGTGAAGCATTTGGCGGAATTCGTTGCGCGTCACTTTCCATGCGGTGAGCACGCGTATGCACTTGAGACCGCCGCTGGTACTGCCGGCGCAGGCTCCTATGATGCTGACGAGGGAGAGGATGAGCCACGTCACGGGATGCCATATCATGAAGTCGTCTTCGGTGAAGCCAGTGGTGCTTTGGAGCGATGCCGTGTTGAAGAATCCGCAGCGGAGTGCATCGCAGAAGTCCAAGTGGTGTACGAAGTGGAGAATTGCCGTAAGACTGACGGCGCTGACGAGGAAAAGTCCGATGAAGAAACGCAGTTCGCTGTCGTGCCACACGGCACGGAAGCGGCGTTTGATGAAGAATAGGTAGAGCACCGTGTAGTTGATGCTCGCGAGGAACATGAACACGGTGGAAATCCAAATGAGGGTTGGCGACTTGAACCACGCCAAAGAGTCGGTGTGGGTGGAGAATCCGCCCGTGCCGATGGTGGCCAGGCCGTGGTTGACGGCATCGAAGAGACTCATGCCGCCGAGCTTGTAGGCTGCGGTGCAGGCGAGGGTGAGGAGCAGATAGAGCGACCATATCCAGCGCGCCGTGGTGCTGATGCGTGGATGGAGTTTGTCGGTCTTCAGGCCTGTAGCCTCAGCGGAAAAGAGTTTGAGGTCGCCTCCGCCGATGTTGGGGAGTATGGCAATGGTGAAGAACACGATGCCCATACCGCCGAGCCAGTGGGTGAGGCTTCGCCAGAGCAGAATGGAATGGGGAAGGGCTTCGAGATTGGTGAGTACGGTGGCACCCGTGGTGGTGAAACCTGACATGGTTTCGAAGAATGCAGCTGCCACGCGGGTTTCATAACCTCCTATAATAAATGGGAGCATTCCCACTACGGAGAACACAATCCACGTGAGCGAAACGATGAGAAAACCGTCGCGGCGCCCCATGCGGTTTTCGGCGTGGCGTCCGCAAAAGCGCAGCGTAGCTCCTGCCGCAACGGCTACTGCCAGGGGCACACCGAACGTGAGGTGGTGCGTTTCGCTGAACCAGAACCCCATGCCGAAGCATACGAAAAGCAACAATGCTTCCAAGTAAAGCAGTGTGCCGAGGGCGCGGTATATAATAGGTAAGTTGAGCATATGGCTTTTTCCTATGGGGGCAAACGATGGGGCAAACGATGGGGCAAACAATGGGGGCGAAGTCTCCTGACTTCGCTTTAACGGGAGAAAGGTAACTTTTCAAGAATGCTTTACTCGCGCAAGCGAGCTCGGGAGAGCTCGCCCCCATCGTTCGCCCCCATCGTTCGCCCCCCATCGTTCGCCCCCATAGATTATTTGAAGAATTTCTCGAGTTTCTTTATTCCGCCGGTGAGGCAGAAGGCCACCACATTGTCTCCGGGCTGTATTTGCGTTTGTCCGTTGATGAGCTGGCCGGTGCCTTTGCGGACAAGTCCGCCGAGGGTGACGGAGGAAGGGAGGTCGATGTCCTTTACGGGGCGCTGCGTGATGCGTGCACCTTCGGGCACGAGATATTCTGCCACGTCGGCATTGGCCACGGTGAGACTTTTCACGGAGGTGATGTCGGCCTTGAGCATCATGCGGTAGATGTGGCTTGCGGCAAAGGTTTTTTTGTTGATGATGGTGCCGATGTCGAGACTTTCCGCCATGCTGATGTAGTCGGTGTTTTCCACCATGGCCACTGTCTTTCTCACGCCAAGTCTTTTGGCGGCGAGACAGGCGAGGATATTGGTCTCTGAGTTGTCGGTCAGCGCGGCGAAAGCCTGTGCCTTGCGAATGCCTTCCTCTTCGAGGAGCGAGAGGTCGCGTCCGTCGCCGTGAATGATCATGGTGTGGCGGTTGGTGACCACTTCGTTGAGCCGTTCGGCACGGCGCGGATTGCTTTCTATGATTTTGGCGTGCATGTAGTCGGGCATGGAGTTGACAAGATGCACGGCGGTGCTGGCGCCTCCCATCACGAAGATGTTGGCCACGTCGGGATACTCCTCTTTCCCGGCGATGTCGCGGATGTAGTTGACATACTTGGGAGTGGTCATGAAGTAGACAATGTCCTTTTCATGCACAGAGTCGCCGCCGTGGGGGATGAGGGTGTCGTCGCCCCGCTTGATGGCTACAATATGGTAGGGGGAGTCGGGACCGCAAAGGTCCTTGAGAGGAATGTCGAGAATGTGTGCGGTGCTGCGGAGCTTTACGGCCAAAAGGATGAGGGCACCGTTTTGCACTTCCCACCACTGGCGTATCCAGCTTCGCTTGATGTTGTGGAGGATTTCCTGTCCGGCAAGCATTTCGGGATAGATGATGGAGTCTATGCCCACGGTGCGGAAAAAGTCGCGGTGTTCGGGGAGGGTGTATTCGTAGTTGTCCACTCGTGCCACGGTTTTCTTCACGCCGAGTTTGGAGGCGAGCATGCAGCTGGTCATGTTGTGGGCCTCGTCGGGGGTGACGCCGATGAAGAGGTCGGCGTTTCCCACTTCTGCCTGTTTGAGTGCGGAGATGGACGAAGGCGGAAGCGGAAGGGTGAGTATGTCGAAGTTGGAGGAGATGTCTTCGAGCCTTTCGGGCGACTCGTCCATGAGCGTGATGTCGTGGTGTTCACGCGAAAGGAGTTTGGCAAGGTGTGTTCCTACAGCTCCCGCTCCGGCAATGATTATTTTCATGTGATTGTTCTTTCAGTTGCACGGGCAATGTGCCTCATTGTGCGTTTTCAAGAATCTTTTGTGCTATGCTGTCGGCATCAAGCCCTACGAGTTGGCGGAGCTGGCTTACAGAGCCGTGTTCCACGAAGGAATCGGGCAGGCCGAGGCGCACCACGGAGGGACGGTAGCCGTGGTCTTCCATCCATTCAAGCACGGCGGAACCCATGCCGCCCATGCGCGCGCCGTCTTCTACGGTAACGATGCGGCTGAACTTGCGGCCAATGGCGTGGAGCATGTCTTCGTCGAGGGGCTTGAGGAAGCGCAGGTCGTAGTGTGCCACGCTGAGCGAAGGCTTTTCGGCTTCGGCTTTGCGGATGGCTTCGGCTGCTACGGTGCCGATGGGACCGAGGGTGACAACGGCCACGTCGCTGCCGTCCTTGAGCAGACGGCCACGGCCCACAGGGATTTCTTCGAGCGGGCAACGCCAATCGACGAGCGTGCCGCGTCCGCGGGGATAGCGGATAACAAAGGTGCCTTTGTCGGGAAGTTGTGCGGTGTACATGAGCCGGCGCAGTTCGGCCTCGTCGTAAGGCGAACAGATGGTGAGACCGGGCACAGGGCGAAGCGAAGCGAGGTCGAAAGCGCCGTGATGGGTGGGGCCGTCTTCGCCGACGAGGCCTGCGCGGTCGAGACAGAGCACGACGGGCAGACGAAGGAGTGCGGCGTCGTGGATGACGTTGTCGTAGGCGCGTTGGGCGAAAGCCGAATAGATGTTGCAGAAGGGCAGAAGTCCTTCTTTGGCCATGCCGGCACTGAAGGTTACGGCGTGGCCTTCGGCAATGCCTACGTCGAAAGCGCGGTCGGGCATGGCGTTCATGAGAATGTTCATGGAACAACCCGTGGGCATAGCGGGGGTGACACCTACGATGGCGGGATTGGCCTTGGCGAGCTCGAGGAGGGTTTCGCCGAAGACGTCCTGAAACTTGGGCGGCAACGGCTGCGAAGATGTTTCCACAATGCGTTCACCGCTTTCAATGTCGAACTTGCCGGGGGCATGCCAGATGGTGGCTTCTTTCTCGGCGGGCTCGTAGCCTTTTCCTTTACGGGTGTGGATATGGAGCAGTTTTGGGCCTCGCATATCCTTTATCTCGCGCAGTATGCGCACGAGTTCTATGACGTTGTGGCCGTTGGTGGGGCCGAAATAGCGTATGTTGAGCCCCTCAAAGATGTTTTGCTGGTTGGTGAGGAGGGACTTTACGGAATTGTTGAAACGGAGGATGGTCTGTCGGCGCGACTCGTTGAGGAATCCCCATTGGGTGAGTTTCTGCGACACGCGGAAGCGCAGCCTGTTGTACCAGTTGCTGGTGTGGAGGTGCATGAGGTAGTCCTTCATGCCTCCCACTGCGCGGTCGATGCTCATGTGGTTGTCGTTGAGAATGATGAGCATGTTGTTGGGCGTGTCGGACACATTGTTCAGACCTTCAAAGGCGAGTCCGCCGCTCATGGAACCGTCGCCTATGAGGGCCACGACGTGGCGGTTGGTCTCGCCGTGCTTAAGTGCGGCGAGCGACATGCCGAGTGCGGCGGAAATGGAGTTGGAGGCGTGGCCGCAGGCGAAGGTGTCGTATTCGCTCTCCTCGGGTGAGGGGAAGGGGCGCACGCCGTGAAACTGGCGGTTGGTGCGGAATGCATCGCGCCGTCCGGTGAGTATTTTGTGTCCGTAGGCTTGGTGGCCTACGTCCCACACGATGCGGTCGTAGGGGGTGTCGAACACGTAGTGCATGGCTACGGTTATCTCCACCGTCCCGAGCGAGGAGGCAAAGTGTCCGGGATTGTGTGCCAGTTCGGCTATGATGTCGCGACGGAGTTCTTCGCACACCTCGGGCAACTCTTCCACCTTTAGCTTTCTGAGGTCGGCGGGAGAGTTTATGTGCTGGAGGTATTTGAAGGTCATGTCTTGTTCCATGTTTGAGGATTCTATGAAAAGAGCGGAGCAAAATTAATGCTTTTTTGCCAAATCATATTCCTTTTACAATAGGAATGTGGGTTACGGCACCAAACACGAATTGCCAGGAAGAGACCATGAATTCATGTTCGCCCAGACAATCCGTGCAGAGCGATGCTTTGGGGCGCAAGCACATTGGGGCGCAAGCGTATGGGGGCGAAGTCTCCTGACTTCGCTTGAGCGGATATATTTCCGACAAGCCTTCAATCCGCCGCCCTTTGCATCACCTGCGTCATGCAGTGGGCGGCCCCGTAGCCGTCGATAAGGCTTTCCAGGGGTACCCACTCTACCGTCACACCGTGCTTCTCGAGTTCGTTGCGAAGCTCGTCGGACTGTCCGCCGACCATCATGATGTGCCTGGGGGCAATGGTGAGGTAATTGTTGGCATAGTGCATCTCGTCGGCTTCGTTGATGGGGATGATAGAGAAGCCGCGCTTTTGAAGGAAGGTGACGAACGGCTGGTCGGCCGACACGAGGCGATATTCTTTTTTGCCCGGCTTGCGCGCATAGACATCGACGGTGACGTATTCCGGCTGACCGGGTTTGGCGTACAGGCGGCTGGCGACCATCGTGCAGAGGTCCTTGTCAATGATGTTGAAATAGGTGTCGAGGTGCATCTGCATCTGCCAGAATTTGTGGTCGCGCACCACAGCCACCGTGTCGTGGCCGAAAGCATCGGCATCCATTATCTGCTTTATGGCCTGCATGTTGGTGCGCATGCCGCATCCGATGAGCGACAACGTTCCTGCTGGAATGTAGTCGCCTCCTTCAAGACGTCCGTCGCCGGTGATTTCGAGAATGGGTTTCACGCCGAGCCAGTTGTAGCAACTTCGGATGAGAAGCGTTTCGGGAGCGCGCTGGGCCGAGTTCATCTTGCAGATAACGGGTCCGCACGGGGTGGTGATGCTTTGGTCGCGGGTGAAGTAAAGGTTCATCAGCGAATGTTGCTGATAGTCCGCCTCAACGCCGGTGTTGTTGTCTACGCTGCGAAGCTTCACTGTAGGGCGCATCATGATGCAGCGCACCAGGTCGTTGCGGCTCATCTGCTGCAGCACTTTATGCCTGTAGACCTGTCCGCACGCGGCGGTATCTTTCACCGCCACTTCGCTCACGTCGTAAACGAGTGTCTGTTCGGCCAAAGTGCGAAGCGTGTCGATGCTCATATTTTCAAGAATGTCGACCACATTGTATACTTTGATGCCGTTGTTCTGAAGCAGTTTGACATAGTTGCGGTGTTCCTTCGCCGCCTCGTCCACGTCGAAGTAATGTTCGAAAAGGCCCGCCATGGGGTGTATCACACCGTTGAAGAGTTCTTCGCCGGGCGTATGCATAAGGATTACCTTCGCCTTGTCCCATTCTGCCTTCGGGAAAGAAGGCGCATTTTGGGCGCTTGCCACGAAGGCAAACGACATTGCCACAAAAAGCATCAGTTTTCTACCTGCATTCATTGCGTTGTGTTGTTTGAGAGGGAGAATTCTATAATGTTGCTATGTTCATCACAATTGAGGAGAGAAATCTTTTCTGGTATCTCAGCTATCCAGTACCACCCACATTCCTGCATTGTCCTTGCCTTCATGCCTAATAATGCCTGCTTTCTGCATCACCGACAAATCCCTTTCAATGGTCCTGGAAGTCACCGACAAAGTCTCCGACATTTGTTTCGCAGAAACGGAAGGGTTTGACTGGATAATTTCGACGATAAGACGCTGACGAGCAGTAAGTTTGGTCTCCGACATGTCTCCGACATTGGTCTCCGACATGTCTCCGACATTTTCTCCCCGTTTGGCAATAACTTCATTCATCG
>CAVCAV010000083.1:0-11767 GCA_963600165.1 Christensenella sp. UBA1685
GCGGCCCTTACACGCGCTATGGAGGCGACGTTTGAAACGTCGCGCTCTACACGAATTTTATAACATTAGCCGTGTAGAGCGCAAAGTCAGGAGACTTCGCCCCCATGCGCTTGCGCCCTAATGGCATCGCTATAAGGCCGTGTAGAGCGCGACGTTTCAAACGTCGCCTCCATAGAGGGTGCAAGCGTTCGCTTCCGTTTACAGCAACGCGGGCAGCTGGAAGAGCTTCGTTCCGTTCGAGCCCTTCACGAGGATGAGCCGGCCGGAGGGTTTTGCACCCCCTTCGAGCGCCGTCTTCACCGCTTCCACGTCGGGGAACCAGCGGGCACCTTCGGCAAACGTGCGGAACTCGTCGCCCACGAGCCAAACCTGTTCGCAGCCGAGGCTCTTGGCCATCTCTGCCACTTTGGCATGTTCGGCAGTGGAGGCGGAACCCAGTTCGCGCATCTCGCCGAGAATCACCATCTTGTGGGGATGGGCAATGAGTTTGAAGTTGTCAAGCGCAGCCTTCATGCTTGTGGGGTTGGCATTGTAGGCGTCCACGATGAGCTCGTTGTCGGCCGTGCGGAGCAGTTCGCTGCGGTTGTTGGTGGGCACGTAGTCGGCAATGGCGTGGGCAATCTGTTCGGGCGTCACGCCGAAGTGCGTACCCACTGCGGCAGCTGCCAGCGCGTTCGTCGTGTTGTAGGCCCCGATGAGGTGCGTCTGCACCTCGTGCCATTCGCCGCCGGCAACGCGGAAACGCAGTTTGAGCAGCGGATTGCATTCCACCACTTCCCCTTCCACGTCGTAGCCCATGCCGGGTTTGCCGTAGCGCACCGCTTTCAGTCCGTGGGCAATGGCGCTGAGGTGTTCGTTGTCGGCATGGAGGAAGATGAAAGCCCCCGGCTTTTCGCGCAGATAGTCGAAGAGTTCGCCTTTCGTGTGGATTACGCCTTCAAACGAACCGAAACCTTCGAGGTGAGCCTTGCCCACGTTGGTGATGAGTCCGCAGTCGGGGTCGACAATCTCGGAAAGTGCGGCAATCTCGCCGGGGTGGTTGGCACCCGTTTCAATCACCGCCAGTTCGTGTTCGGGGCGGAGGCGGAGCAGCGTTTTGGGCACACCGATGTGGTTGTTGAAGTTACCTTCGGTATAGAGCACGTTGAACTTTTCGGAGAGTACGGCCGAGGTGAGTTCCTTCGTGGTGGTCTTTCCGTTCGTACCCGTAATCTGCACGATGGGCGTTTCCAGCGCGCGGCGGTGGTAGTTGGCGAGTTGCTGGAGGGCCACCAAGGCGTCGTCCACCACAATCATGTTCTTCTCGCCCTTGAGTTTCGGGTCGTCCACCACGGCATAGGCGCAGCCGGCATCGAGAGCCTGGGCGGCAAAGTCGTTGCCGTTGAACGTGGTGCCGCGAAGGGCGAAGAAGATAGATCCGGCCGGACAGTTTCGCGTGTCGGTGGTGATGACGGGATGTTGTTGGAAAATTTCGTACAGCTCAGAAATAGTCATGTCGTTATATTTGTGTGTGTGGTTCTTGGATGTGGAAAAGTAGCGGCGCACTGCGCTTTTTGCATTTCAACAGGCAAAGTTAGTGAATTCGTGTGGCGGGAGTCGGCAATCCGCGTTTTTCTTTTGGAAAAGGGGG
Organism: Christensenella sp. UBA1685; assembly: GCA_963600165.1. Lineage (GTDB taxonomy): Bacteria > Bacteroidota > Bacteroidia > Bacteroidales > Bacteroidaceae > Alloprevotella. The sequence continues at coordinate 1,631 of CAVCAV010000083.1, forward strand.
CATGGGGGCGAAGCGCATGGGGGCGAAGACTCCAGTCTTCGCTTTGCTGGAGAATTTAGAGCCAAAGGTGTCGAAAAGTGTAAGATTTTTGGCTTCCCACGTGTTGAAAAGTGTAACTTTGTCGCCAAACCACGTGTCGGAAAGTGTGAAGTTTCGGCATTTCTTGGTGTCAAAACGTGTAATCTATGGAACGAAAACTCTACAAACAACTCTTGGAGTGGAAAAACAGCGAACAGCATAAACCGCTCATATTGAATGGAGTAAGGCAATGTGGGAAGACTTACCTTCTCAAGGAATTCGGAAAAAACGAGTTTCAAAGTCTCGCCTACGTCAGTTGCGACAAAAACGAGGAGTTGAAAAATCTCTTCTCCGAAGGCTTTCAGGTCAAAAACATTATCCGCGGCATCAGTGCCCTGACAGGGGTTGATGTCGTTCGCGGCAAGACGCTCATTTTTCTCGACGAAGTTCAGGCTTTTCCCATGGCGTTGGAGTCCTTGAAATATTTCTGTGAAGAAGTTCCCGACTATCATATAGCCGTTGCGGGTTCGTTGCTCGGCATAGCCTTGCATCAGGGAGTTTCATTTCCCGTTGGTAAAGTTACCACCTTGCAACTCTATCCCATGGATTTTGAGGAATTTCTTATGGCAAAGGGAGAACAACAGTTGTTGTCTCTGATGCAAGAAAGGCAGTTCGATGTGCTGAATCTTCTTCATGGAAAATGTACCGACTTGCTGCGCGAGTACTATTACGTCGGCGGCATGCCCGAAGTGGTGAAGTCGTATGTTACGAAAGGCCAACTTAACCTTGTCCGCAAATTGCAAAACGAGATACTTTCCAACTATGCCGGCGATTTTTCAAAACATGCCCCCCAACAGGAAGTGCCCCGCATCAGCATGGTTTGGCGCTCAATTCTTCCTCAGTTGGCGAAGGAAAACAAAAAGTTCGTCTACGGCGTGTTGAAGAAAGGCGGACGCGCCAAAGAGTTTGAGGTAGCCATCCAATGGCTCGTCGATGCAGGGCTGGTCTACAAGGTCAACAAGTGCTCCAAACCCGAGTTGCCCCTGAAGTTCTACGAAGACTTTTCCGCCTTCAAGTTGTTCTTCTGCGATTGCGGGCTGATGGGAGCCATGGCCGACACTTCTGCCAAAGACGTTCTGCTGGGAAACAGCGTCTTTACGGAATACAAAGGCGCTTTTACCGAACAATATGTGCTTCAGCAGCTGTTGGCCCAAGGCATTCGGAACGTATATTACTACAGTGCAGACGATTCCCGCATGGAAATGGATTTCCTGATTCAGCGCGAAGGTCAATTGCTGCCTATAGAAGTCAAAGGCGGAACCAACGTCAAGGCCACGTCGCTTCACAACTATCTGTCAAACCATCCCGGTCTGCGCGCAGTGCGTTTCTCCATGTTGCCCTACAAAGAGCAGGACGTCCTGACCAATGTTCCCCTTTATGCGGTGGAAACCATAGGGGAAAATGAGTAGGGCTTATTGATTGCGGAGCGAGGCATGCAGGAAAAATTCCAAGGCGGGGACTTTAAAATGCAAGGCGGGGAGTTGATGTGGAAACAGTTGCGCCGAGCAATCGTCCTCTATGGAGGCGACGTTTGAAACGTCGCGTTCTACACGGCGTTATAGCGAGGCCATGAGGGCGCAAGCGCATGGGGGCGAAGACTCCCGTCTTCGCTTCACCGATTTTATCACGCAATGAGCACATCTATCGTGTAGAGCGCGACGTTTCAAACGTCGCCTCCATAGAGGGCGCGGCCGTGTAGAGCGCGAAGTCAGGAGACTTCGCCCCCCATGCGCTTGCGCCCCCATGTGCTTGCGCCTTTGATTAAAACTTTCGGGTATTTTAGAGAAATTTTCTCCTCACCCAAAGCGTTGGGCGAGCCAAAAGTTTTTTGTATTCGTTAGCATTTTCAGAGGCTGTGTTTTATGGCGCAACTTCCCGTTCTCGCGTGTGCGCGCATACGCGCATTACACCGAAGTTTGTGCATTCTGCTTTCATCTGTCAGCCAGAGACGTAGAATGATGTGGTAATATCATGATATACAGGGTGATGCGCCTTGTGTTTAAGGTGATAGTAACTTTTTGACATGGGGTAATTTTTCGTCACAGGGGGTAAAAATCGGTCATGGTCCGAGGTAAAAGGAAAGTTTTAATAAAGCAAAACAAATGTATCGGACTATTGAGCGAACGATGGGGCGTGAAGGATGACAGCAGTTTGCACAAACTTCGGTGTATGCGCGTGCGCGCGTAAAAGAACATGGTGCGCGCATTGTTTTTTCAGCGCCCGTTACCCCATGCAAATAGTTTTCCGTATTTTTGCTTGCTCTCAGCATTAAACACATAAAGCACATCATGACTCAAAATACCTGTCCCTCACTTGCCGACCACTTTGCACCCCTCAGCGTCAATTGCCGTGGACGCCTCCTCACTTTCGACCAACCCCAGATAATGGGTATCCTCAATGTCACGCCCGACTCCTTCTATGCCGAAAGCCGCAAACAAACCGAGAGCGCCATTCGCGAACGCGTGCAGCAGATGCTCGACGAAGGAGCCGACATGATAGACATCGGCGCCTACAGTTCCCGTCCCGGTGCCGACGACGTCAGTCCCGAAGAAGAGATGGAACGCCTGCGCCGCGGTCTCCGTGTGGTGCGTGCCCTCGCCCCCGCCGTCCCCGTGTCCGTCGACACGTTTCGCGCCGACGTGGCCCGCATGGCCGTGGAGGAAGAAGGCGCCGACATTGTCAACGACATCTCCGGCGGCATGATGGACCGCCAGATGTTCCGCACCGTGGCCCGCATGCACGTACCCTACATCCTTATGCACATGCAGGGAACGCCTGACAGCATGCAGCAGGCCCCCCACTACGACGACGTGCGCACCGAAGTGATGCAGTACATGGCCGAACGCGTGGACCGTCTGCAGCAAATGGGCGTGGCCGACATCATCGTCGACCCCGGTTTCGGTTTCGGCAAGACCCTCGCCCACAACTACGAACTCTTCGCCCACATGGAGGACTTCCACGAGTTTCACCTCCCGCTGCTCGTAGGCATCTCGCGCAAGTCGATGATTTACAAGCTTCTCGGCGGCACGCCCCAGACCGCCCTCAACGGCACCTCCGTGCTCAACACCATAGCTCTCATGAAAGGCGCCCACATCCTGCGCGTCCACGACGTGAAAGAAGCCGTCGAAGCCAAGACCATCTACTGCGAAACGGTCAAGAACGCGTAGGGGATTTCAGGTCAAGATTTAGAGATTTGGAGAATTGACGCCCTCACATTCCATTAACCCCCTCCTCCCATGCTCTCAATAGGAATAAAAGACATTATCGACATCGTCCTTGTGGCCCTGCTGCTCTACTACATCTACAAGCTGATGAAAGAGTCGAGTTCGGCCAACATCTTCTACGGCATCCTCATCTTTGTGGTTGTGTGGATCTTCGTGTCGCAGATATTCGAGATGCGCCTGCTGGGCAACATTCTCGACAAACTGGTGAACATGGGAGCCCTCGCCCTCATCATCCTCTTTCAGGAAGAAATACGCCACTTCTTCTCCACCATCGGTTCGCGCAAGCACAAAAACATCTTCCTGCGTCTTTTCCGCCGCCGGCGCGAGGGCGTGTCCGTCCACCGCAGCGACATCATGCCAGTGGTGATGGCCTGCATGAGCATGAGCAAGCAGAAGGTGGGCGCCCTTATCGTCATCGAGCGCAACGTGGGCCTGAGCGAGATTATCAATTCGGGCGACGTCATCAACGCCAACATCACCCAGCGCCTCATCGAAAACATCTTCTTCAAAAACAGTCCGCTCCACGACGGCGCCATGGTCATCTCCCACAAACGCATCAAGGCCGCCGGCTGCATCCTCCCCATCTCCCACGACATGAGCATACCCAAGTCGCTCGGCCTTCGCCACCGTGCCGCCCTCGGCATTTCGCAAAAGAGCGACTGCCTCGCCATCATCGTGAGCGAAGAGACCGGCGGCATCTCCGTAGCCGAAAACGGCACCTTCAACCTCCGCCTCACCCCCGAAGAACTCGAGCGCAAGCTCTCCGACGAGTGGGAGGAGTAGGCTGCTTCGCGAATGTGCAAATATGCAAATGTGCAAATATGCAAATGTGCAAATGAGCTGCGCTGCAAATGCACCCTCTATGGGGGCGACGTTTGAAACGTCGCGCTCTACACGGCGCTTCGCCCTCTATGGGGGCGAAGTCTCCCGACTTCGCACGGGCGAAAAACAAAGCTTTGATAGAAAATAAAACGCTCAAAACAAATAAAACAGGGCTTCGCCCTCAAGCTGCGAAAAAGGCGTAGCCTTTTCGTTTTGAAAGTTCAAGGAAGTTTAGCCTCTATGGCGCAGCCTCGTTTTATCCGTTTTGAACGTTTTATTTAAAAATCAAAGCGCAGCACGACAAACCGTCTGTGAGGTCGCGCATGCGAGCTCGGGAGAGCTCGCCCCCATCGTTCGCCCCCATCATTCGCCCTCCCCATATTTCTCCAAGTAAAACCTCCCCTTATGATAGAAGTAAAAAACCTGGTGAAGAAATTCGGTGACCTCACCGTGCTCAACGGCATCAACGCCTCGTTCAGCAAAGGCGACGTCATCTCCATCATAGGTCCCTCAGGCACCGGCAAGAGCACCTTTCTGCGTTGCCTCAATCTGCTCGAGCAGCCCGACGGCGGTGAAATCATCATCGACGGCGAGAACATCCTCGCCCCCAAAGCCAACGTTGCCCAGCTCAGGCAGAAGATGGGCATGGTGTTCCAGTCGTTCAACCTATTCAACCACCTCAGCGTGCTCGACAACGTGTGCATAGGGCCCGTAAAACTCCTAAAAAAGGACCCCAAGGAAGCCGAAGAGCGCGCCATGGAACTCCTTAAAATGGTCGGCCTCGCCAACAAGGCCCACGCCATGCCCTCCCAGCTCTCCGGCGGACAGAAGCAGCGCGTAGCCATAGCCCGTTGCCTCTCCATGGATCCCGAAATAATCCTCTTCGACGAACCCACCTCCGCCCTCGACCCCACTATGGTAAGTGAGGTGCTCGGCGTGATCAAAACCCTCGCCAAGCAAGGCATGACCATGGCCATCGTCACCCACGAGATGTCCTTCGCACGCCACGTCAGCAACCGCGTGATCTATATGGACCAGGGCGTCATCTACGAAGAAGGCACACCCGAAGAAATCTTCGACCGTCCGCAGAAGGAACTCACCCGCGCTTTCGTCAACCGCATACGCACCTTCTCCTACCACATAGAAAACGAGAACTACGACTTCTACGAACTCCAGAACCAGTTGCAGCAGTTCTGCGGAAAATATTTCTTCTCCGAAACCGTACAGAACAACCTCACCCTTCTTCTCGAAGAAATCCTCCAAATAGCCCCGCTCGAAAACGGACTTCAGATCACCCTCGACTTCTCCGAGAAAACCTCCGTAAAAAACCTCTCGGTTGACGTCCCCTGCAACGAGTCGGACTACGGCGGCCATCTCTTGGAACGCGCCCGCTCGTTCATGCAAAATCCCGAAGCCCCCGACGACCTTAGCATCACCCTCATCAAAGGACTCAGCCAGGACATCAAGGAAGAAGAACTCCCCCACATGGGACTGCGCACAACGTTCACCTTAAAAGAAACGAAATGAAGTGGTATAAACATCTCTGTCTCATCATAGCCCTCCTCGTGTTCGCCTCCTGCGGACGAAACGAAGCCCCCCAACGCCGCTACACCAAGGACGACATTGCCCACATCCGCATCGGCGTGCCCCTCGGGTCCGTTCAGGACCGATTCATGACGCAGCACTATCCCGGAAAGGAAATAACCCGCGCCAATGCCGCCCCCGACCTTCCCCTCATGCTGCGCGACCACGAAGTCGACGCCATTGTCTGCGCCTCCGTCGACTACGAGTCCGTGAAGAAGCAGTATCCCCAAATCTACCTCGTCACCGACCAGCTCGACTCCATTCCCGTCTGCGCCGCGTTCAACAAGGACAACAAAGAGCTACGCCAGCAGTTCGACAGTTTCCTCGAAGAACTCATCAAGGACGGACGCCTTGAGAAAATGCGCCGCTACTGGCTCGAGGAAGACGACGGCACCTTCAAAATGCCCTCCGACATTCCCGTCTACACCACCGGCACACCCCTCCGCTATGCCATCGTGGGCCGCAACCTCGGCTACAACTTCTACCGCAACAACGAGCCCATGGGTCTCGAGGTGGAACTCGTGAAACGCTTCGCCGCCTCGCTCAAGCGTCCCACAGAAGCCAGCACCATAGAGTTCTCCGGCCTTCTGGCAGCCGTCGTCACCAAAAAGGTCGACATCGCCGCCGCCTATCTCGGCAAGACCGAAGAGCGCGCCAAAGCCGTTGACTTCTCCATACCCTACTGCACCACCCACTCCTCGTGCTTCGCATTCGACGAGTCCGCAGCCCCCGCCTTCTCCCTGAGCGGATGGTTTGCGAAGATGAAGGAAAGTTTCGTCACCAACCTCGTGAAGGAAGACCGCTATCAGCTCATCCTCAAAGGGCTTGGCGTGACGGTGCTCATCTCCGTCTGCGCCATTCTGCTCGGCACCGTCCTCGGCGGCATTGTCTGCTGGCTCCGCATGAGCCGCCGCAAAGCGCTGCGCAACGTGGCAAAGTGCTACATCACCATCATGCGCGGCATACCGATGCTCGTGTTCCTCATGCTCATGTTCTACGTCTTCCTCGCCCCGTTGCAAATGGGCGGCGTGGCCGTAGCCGTCATAGCTTTTGCCATGAACTTTGCCGCCTACGTCAGCGAAATGTTCCGCACCTCCATCGAGGGCGTCGACCGCGGACAGACCGAAGCCGGCATAGCCATGGGCTTCACCCCCGTGCAGACCTTTGTCTACATTGTGCTGCCGCAGGCCGTGAAGAGCGTCATCCCCGTCTACAAGGGCGAGGTAATCGGACTCATAAAGAGCACCTCCATCGTAGGCTACATTGCCGTGGAAGACCTCACCAAGGCGTCCGACCTCATCCGCTCGCGCACCTTCGACGCCTTCTTCCCCCTGCTCTTCAGCGCCATCATCTACTTCGTGCTCGCTTGGTTCGCCATCACCCTCCTCGACCGCCTGGCAAATGTGGGCAGCCGCCCGCGTGAATGATGTCCGCAACTTTCTGTTTGTACACCAAAACTCCCGTCATGCTGAACAAAAGTGTTAGAAAACTTTTCGTTCAGCATTTTTTTGCTACATTTGCAGCCATCAATTAAGAAAAAACAACAATCGCGCACCCTCTTCTTTCCGCTCCGGCAAGCGTGTCGGCAGCACTTGAAGTTGGTGCCACAAAAAAACAACGAAAGTATGAAGAACGTTCTACATCTTCTTGCTTTGGCCTTCCTCATGCTCCTTCCCTTCGGAGCCAAGGCACAAAGCCAAATGCGTGTGAAACTCGTGAGCGGCGACGACGTCGTTTGCAAACTCTCCGACAGTCCCAAGGTGGCCTTCGCCGACAAGGTGCTCACCCTCACCGTGGGCGAGAAGGACACACAGTTCGCAATAGCCAACGTGCAGAAGTTCGTTTTCGAACCCGAAGGCACCACCGGCATCAGCCAGGCCACCAACGGCACACAGACCGTGGCTTTCAGTTTCCTCGACGGCCAGACCGTTGCCGTTAGCCACGCCAACGCTTCCTCGCTCCGCCTCGTCGACATGAGCGGCCGCGTTGTGGCCGAACAGCCCGTCAAGGACGGTGCCGCCACCGTAAGCCTCCGTTCCCTCACCAAGGGCGTCTATGTACTCACCGTAGGCAACCAGTCCGTTAAGGTCAGCGTGAAATAAATTTTCCATAGCCCTCCATGGAGCGAGCGATGGGGCGAACGATGGGGGCGAAGTCTCCTGACTTCGCTTGCGCGCACAAGAATTTTTGAGAATTCAAGAACATTTATGTTCAAATAGAATTTATGGTCAATTCATGGTTCATTCATGAGAATTCATGTTTAAAAAGGAACATGAATGACCATGAATTGGACATGAATTATCAAAAATAAAATTCGTGTAAACACGCCCCATCCGCTAGTCCGCACATTTGCACATTCCCCCAGCATCCTTTCCTTCCCAAGCAATGAAACCATTCCGCATAACCGCGTCGATGTTGCTCCTCTGCGCCACATCGGCCTACGCACAGTTTCCCCAAGTGCTCAACGCCTTGAAGACTAAGTGCCCCGCAACCGCCGTAAAGTCCGCACCCCAAAACGTGCAGCCCAAAGCCACGACGGCAAAAGATATCAACCTCTCCTACGTGCCCTGTGCCTACTACACCCCCTCAAGCACAAGCGGCGCAGCCTCCGACTACTACTTTGAAGTAAGTTCCGTTTCTGCCACCAACGACGACAACACCGTGGTGTACAGCGCAGAAGGGTGGGGCATAAGCATCGACCTCTATGCCGACGCTTCCGCCAAACCCTATGCCTTCCCCGAAGGAACCTACGTGGCCTATACCCCCGAAAGCGACGACGAGGACATCCCCGCCATGCATTTCGACGCCCGCTACACCTATGCCCGCTACTATCCGCAGGCTGGCAGCGACTTCACAGGCTATGCCCTGACCAGCAACATCGAAGTAAGCAAGAGCGGCGACGACTACACCATCAAAACCTCCACCACCCGCAACGGACAGGCCTACAACCTTACCTTTAAAGGAAAGATAACCTTCACCAGCACCGTAACCGAAAGCGGCAGTCTGCCCGCCATCGGCAAGGACATCGTGGTGGACAAGTTCACCGGCGGCGCCGCTTTCTACCAAGGTAACCTCTTCCAGGGAAACACCGGCAACATGGAGATCAACCTCTACACCACCACCTTCGACTCCGAAACCGGTGCCACCACCGCTCCCGGCTATGTGGTGAAACTCTCCCTCTTCAACACCCTCTTCGGCGACAGCAAGGCAGCCCGCGTGAAAGCAGGTACCTACACCCCCAGCTTCAAGTTCTCCAAAAACACCTTCCTCCCCGGCACCGACGTCAACTACATGGGCATCTCCATGATTCTCGGTTCCTACGCTCAGGAGCGTGACGCCAGCGGCAACCTTCGCTATGCGCGCATCACCGACGGAACGTGCGTGGTGGAAGAGAACGAAGACGGAACCTACACCGTGCACGTAGACATGCTCACCGCTGACGGCTACACCGTGAAAGGCGAATATGTAGGCACGTTTCCCGTGACCGACCAGTCGTCCGACACCCCCGCAGCCCATCTCTCCACCCTTCAGGAAGACCACGAACTCGACCTCGCACAAATCACCAAGGCACGCTGCTGGAAACTCGCCGACATCGAAGGCGACAACCACTCGCCGTGGGGACAGTACGTAGTTGATATAGGTTCGCGTTCAGGTCTCGACCAGGTCGTCGTGGACAACGGCGGCGACATCTTCCGCATGCACTTCATCGGCGATGCCAGCGGTTCGGCCATGGTGCCCGACGGCACGTATGAAGTGATGGAAGACCACTGGGAACAGAACTTCCAGTCCATGCGCCTCGTGCCCGGCTACATGTGGGACGGCGAATACACCTCCACCTTCTATCTCCACTTCATCCCCGGCCGTTACCTCGTGATGGACGGATACGCTCCCGCAGCAGAAGGAAACATCAGCGCCAAGCACAACGCCGACGGCACCTACACCTTCGTTGTGGACGTGATAGACGACGCCGGTTTCCGCATCACCGGCAAGTGGACAGGTTCTGTGGAAGTGCAAGGCGCTTCGGGCATTGAAGAAGCCAACAACAGTGCCGCTCCCGAATTCACCTTCCTCGGCAATCGCACCCTCGTGCTCGGTACGCCCGCCACGCACATCGACGTATATTCCGCCAACGGCGCCCTCGTCCACAGCGTGAACGGCACCAATCAGGTAAGCCTCGCCGGTATGCCTCACGGCGTATATTTCGTCAAGGCACAAGGCAAACAAGCCGTCAAGGTGGCATTGTAATCGCCACAACAACAAGACGACGTCCATCCCTGCCACAAGGCAAGCAGACCGTTAAGGTAACTTAGTATTCCCTATAGAAGCGGGGCATTACGGATGCTTTATCGTGCTTCGCTTTAAAACAAAGTAGAGACGCGGCGAGCGGCCTGAAAGGCCACCACTCGTAAGCCCAGGTCACGGCACGAAG
>CAVCAV010000084.1:0-11753 GCA_963600165.1 Christensenella sp. UBA1685
TCGTGTAGAGCGCGACGTTCCAAACGTCGCCTCCATAGCGCGTGTAAGGGCCGCGCAAGCGAAGTCTCCTGACTTCGCGCTCTACACGGTGTGTGGCGTTTCTCGTGTAGAGCGCGACGTTCCAAACGTCGCCTCCATAGCGCGTGTAAGGGCCGCGCAAGCGAAGTCTCCTGACTTCGCGCTCTACACGGTGTGTGGCGTTTCTCGTGTAGAGCGCGACGTTCCAAACGTCGCCTCCATAGCGCGTGTAAGGGCCGCGCAAGCGAAGTCTCCTGACTTCGCGCTCTACACGGTGTGTGGCGTTTCTCGTGTAGAGCGCGACGTTCCAAACGTCGCCTCCATAGCGCGTGTAAGGGCCGCGCAAGCGAAGTCTCCTGACTTCGCGCTCTACACGGTGTGTGGCGTTTCTCGTGTAGAGCGCGACGTTCCAAACGTCGCCTCCATAGCGCGTGTAAGGGCCGCGCAAGCGAAGTCTCCTGACTTCGCGCTCTACACGGTGTGTGGCGTTTCTCGTGTAGAGCGCGACGTTCCAAACGTCGCCTCCATAGCGCGTGTAAGGGCCGCGCAAGCGAAGTCTCCTGACTTCGCGCTCTACACGGTGTGTGGCGTTTCTCGTGTAGAGCGCGACGTTCCAAACGTCGCCTCCATAGCGCGTGTAAGGGCTGCGCAAGCGAAGACTGGAGCCTTTGCCCCCATGCGTTTGCGTCCTCCATGTCCGTTCCCTTGTCCGAAATGTCGGGAGGCTTGTGTGGATTGCGTTCCATTTTGCCGCGCGAGAATCGCGTGGCAATGAACCGCTGAAGGCATGTGTGAATGTGAGCGAATGTCGTAGGTCTATAAATATGGTGCGTGTTTTAAAATATTAGGCAGTTATCTTTTTGGGTAAATGTCAAAATCGCCAACAGCCTGCTCAGAGTGCCCAATAATCGGCTTTGCAGAAAAAACTCCAAGGCATGCCGTAAAAATTTGCTGCTTTGGAATTTTTACGGCGTGCCTTGGAGTGGCGGTTTTATGCAAACCGGGCTTTCCGCAGTGCGCATTTCGGAGAAAAACGGGCGCTTGGAATGGCTGGTTGCAAAGTGCGGTTTGTCAAAATATTTTACCGCGTGTGTTGGTCAAAATGCGAAATGACCGCCGCGCGGCGTTATTCCGTGCTCTCGCTGCTGATGCCGCGGGCGTTGAGGGCGTCGGCGTAGCGCTTGGCGTTTTGGAGATGTTCTTCGTAGGTTACTGCAAAGTTGTGCGTGCCCGAGAAGTCCTCCTTTGCGCACATGTAGAGGTAGTTGTGGCGGGAGTAGTGGAGCACGGCGTTGATGCTCGAGAGCGAGGGAATGCAGATGGGGCCTGCGGGAAGGCCCTCGTGGAGATACGTGTTGTAGGGACTGTCCACGGTGAGGTGCTTGTGCATGATGCGGCGCAGGGCGAAGTCGTGGAGGGCGAACTTCACGGTGGGGTCGGCCTGGAGTTTCATGCCCGTGTGGAGGCGGTTGAGATACATGCCCGCAATCATGGGTCGTTCGGCTTCGTTGGCCGACTCCTGTTCCACGATGCTGGCGAGCGTGTAGGCTTCGTCGGCGGTGAGTCCGGCCGCCTTTGCCTGTGCGGTGCGTTCGGGCGTCCAGAAGGCATCGTGCTCCTTCTTCATGCGCAGGAGCAGGTCGCGCGGGGCAATGTCCCAGTACACCTCGTAGGTATTCGGAATGAAGAGGCAGGGTAGGGTGGCCGTGTCGGTCTTCAGTTCGGCCAGCACGTCGGCGTTGCGGAACGTGCTGCTCAGCGTGGCGGAGTCGGCTTCGAGCACGTGGGAGAGTTTTCCGGCCAGGTCGTCGACGGTGTGGACCACGGGAATGACGAGCGAAACGGGGGCCTGGCGTCCGCCGCGTAGGTTGCGCATGAGGCGCAGGGCACCCATGGAGGGCGAAACGAGGTAGCGTCCCGCATGCACGTGGCTGCCGTAGGCCATCAGCGTGCCGCAGAGCTTCAGTCCGGCGGTGTGGCCGCCGTCGGTGGCGGAGGCGATTTTGGTGTAGACGGAGTCGGGCGTGTCGTCGCGGTCTATATATATATAGGTGTCCTTGGGTGAACGGCTCACTGCGGCGAAGATCAGCCAGTAGGCCACGGCAGCGAGCACGAGCAGCACGGCGGCGGCTGCTCCGAGTTTTTTCTTTTTCAACGAATCCATTTGTCCGTAAAGAAGTTGTTTGTTATTGTGGTATGTGGGTTTTTGTGTGGCAAAGTAGCATTCCGCCAGCGGGCGGTGCGCTTTGAAGTCTACGCAAAAGTAGCGCTTTTTTTCGCGCGGCGATTTCGAAAACTGCATAAAAGCGGGGAAAATGCGCAACGTCTCGGCTATTTTTTCTACTTTTGCACAAAATTATAATCAATGTGCCGAAATGCCTGCCGTCCGCGCGGGCTCGAAGCGGGCAAAAGTTGCCCTCGCAGCGTTCGGCGCCTCAACCCTTCTACATGGAAACGTATTCAGATTTCGTGAATATCATAGCCGAGAGCATCAAGCAGAACTGGGATCTCGACGCTCTGACGGACTACCAAGGTGTAACGCTTCAATACAAGGATGTGGCCCGCAAGATAGAAAAGCTCCACATACTTTTTGAAAATGCCGGCGTGAAGCCCGGCGACAAGATAGCCCTCTGCGGGCGCAACAGTGCCAACTGGGCCACCGCCTTCCTTGCCGTCCTCACGTATGGCTCCGTGGCCGTGCCCATTCTGCACGAATTCAAGGCCCGCCAGGTTCACGACATCGTCAACCACTCCGAAGCCAAGATCCTCTTCGTGGGCGACATGGTCTGGCCCGAACTCAACGCCGACGAAATGCCCCACCTTGAAGGCATCATCAACATTCCCGACTACAGCGTGCTCCTCTCGCGCAGCGAACTCCTCACCGAGGCCCGCGAGCGCCTCAATGAGTTCTTCGGCAAGAAGTTCCCCAAATATTTCCGCAGGGAACACGTGGCCTATCCCCACAATCCCGACCCCGACGCCTTGGCGCTCATCAACTACACGAGCGGCACCACGTCCAACTCCAAGGGCGTGCTCATTCCCTACCGTGCCCTGTGGTCCAACTACGAGTTTGCCGTGAAAGTGCTCGGCAAGCAGATCAAGCGCGGCGACAGCGTCATTTCCATGCTCCCTCTGGCCCACATGTACGGCATGGCCTTTGAGTTCATCTTCGAGTTTGTGAAAGGCTGCCACGTGTACTACCTCACGCGCATTCCCTCGCCTAAAGTCGTGCTCAAGGCGTTTGCCGACATCAAGCCCGCCATTGTCATCTCCGTGCCGCTCATCATTGAGAAAATCATCAAGAAGAACGTCATGCCCAAACTGCAGACGCCCAGCATGAAGGTGCTGCTCCGCCTGCCCATCATCAGCGGAAAGATCCGCGACAAGATCCGGGACAGCCTCATTGCCGCATTCGGCGGACGCTTCTACGAGATTATCATAGGCGGTGCAGCCTTCAACAGCGAAGTGGAAGACCTCCTTCACAAGATAGGCTTCAACTACACCGTGGGCTACGGCGCCACCGAGTGTGCCCCCATCATAGCCTATGAGGACTGGCACAAGTTCCGCAAAGGCTCGTGCGGCAAGGCCGCTCCCCGCATGGAAATCCGCATCGACAGCGCCGACCCCGAAAACGTAGCTGGCGAAATACTCACACGTGGCGCCAACGTGATGCTCGGCTACTACAAGAATCCCGAAGCCACCGCCGCCGCCCTCGACGCCGACGGCTGGTACCACACGGGCGACCTCGGCACGATGGACGCCGAAGGCAACCTCTACATCCGCGGCCGCATCAAGAACATGCTGCTCGGCGCTTCCGGCCAGAACATCTACCCCGAAGAGATAGAGGACAAACTCAACACGCTGCCCTACGTGAGCGAGAGCATCGTCATACAGAAGGGCGAGAAACTCTACGCCCTCATCCACCCCGACTACGACGAAGCCGCCAAGGCCGGCCTTGACGACAACGGACTCCGTATGGCCATGGAGCAGAACCGCAAGGACCTCAACGCCATGGTGGCCTCCTACGAGCGCCTCTCCGGCTTTGCCATCCACAAGGACGAGTTTGAGAAAACGCCCAAGCGCAGCATCAAGCGCTTCCTCTACGAAAACGCGGAGGTGTAAAGGCGGCGTTTTGAGAATGAAACATTCAAAACAAAACGGAGCCGCACCCTCTATGGGGGGCGCGAGCGTATGGGGGCGAAGTCTCCTGACTTCGCGCTCTACACGGCGCTTCGCCTTTTATGGAGGCGACGTTTAAGGGTGGTTCTATAAATTAGCTTTGTCAGCTTTCGGCGCTATTTTTCGTCCAAATTGTTTGTGAACGAAGGAGCATAGCGGGCTATGCGACTGAGCGAACAAGCAATTTGGGCGGAAAAGAGCCCGAAAGATGACAAAACGCTTCTTGAGCGAATTTGCATATTAATCGGTGGTAATTTATAGAACCACCCCTATGCCGTGGGACTGCTGTGCCCTTCGGCAAGCGGAGGAGCGGTGGGGGCAACCCGCTGCGGGGACTGCCTATTTGGCGGCAAAGTTACAAAAAGCGCCATGCAGAACGCACGTTAAGCCATTATTTTTGTATTTTTGCGTCCAAAACAACTTTACAGTACGCCAAACGTGCGTCCACGTGACAATCTGCTTGCGCCGCCTTATATATTATAAACGGAAAAGGCGGCCCGCATTGCAGCCCTGGACCGGCGTTTTGCGCAGACGGGCCAATCACGGTGCCGAAGAGCGGACTGAAACGGACGAAACTTTCCCCTTCGCCACATTTCCCGTCAGAAAAAAAAGACATTACACAACACAATGGCAAAAGAACTCAAGAACCTGACCAAGCGCAGCGAAGATTACTCGCGTTGGTACAACGAACTGGTAGTAAAGGCCGACCTGGCCGAACAGAGCGACGTGCGCGGATGTATGGTCATCAAACCCTACGGCTATGCCATTTGGGAGAAGATACAGCAGTCGCTCGACGAGCGCTTCAAGGCCACCGGCGTGCAGAACGTATATTTCCCCATGCTCATCCCGAAGAGTTTCCTCTCCAAGGAAGCCGAACATGTAGAGGGATTTGCCAAGGAGTGTGCCGTGGTCACCCACTACCGCCTCAAGGCAAACCCCGACGGCGACGGCGTGGTGGTAGACCCCGCAGCCAAGCTTGAAGAAGAGCTCATCATCCGACCCACTTCCGAAACCACCATTTGGAACACCTACCGCAAGTGGATACACTCATGGCGCGACCTGCCCCTCCTCTGCAACCAGTGGTGCAACGTGATGCGCTGGGAAATGCGCACCCGCATCTTCCTCCGCACCTCCGAGTTCCTTTGGCAGGAAGGCCACACGGCCCACGCCACCCGCGAGGAAGCCGAAGCACGCGCCCAGCAGATGCTCCACGTCTATGCCGACTTTGCAGAAGAAGTGATGGCAGTGCCCGTGGTGCGCGGCGTGAAGAGCGAAACGGAACGCTTTGCCGGCGCCCTCGACACCTACACCATTGAAGCCATGATGCAGGACGGCAAGGCCCTCCAGAGCGGCACGAGCCACTTCCTCGGACAGAACTTCGGCAAGGCCTTCAACGTGCAGTTTGTCGACAAGGACAACAAGCCGCAGTTTGCCTGGGCCACTTCGTGGGGCGTCAGCACTCGTCTGATGGGTGCCCTCATCATGACCCACTCCGACGACAACGGCCTCGTTCTCCCTCCCCACCTCGCCCCCATCCAGGTGGTCATCATTCCTATATATAAAGGCGACGCCGAACTCGAAGCGCTCAACGCCAAGTGCAACGCCATTGCCGACAAGCTCCGCAGCATGGGCATCCGCGTGAAGTATGACAACGCCGACAACAAGCGCCCCGGCTTCAAGTTTGCCGACTACGAGCTCAAGGGTGTGCCCGTACGCCTCGTGGTAGGTCCCAAGGACCTCGAGAACGGCACAATCGAACTCATGCGCCGCGACACGCTGGAGAAGGAGTCGCTCCCCATCGAAGGCATCGAAGAGCACGTGAAGAACCTCCTGGAGAAAATACAGACGAACATCTTCAACAAAGCCAAGAAGATGCTGGACGAGAACACCTTCGAGTGCAACGACTACGAAGAGTTCAAGGAGCGCATCAAAGACGGCGGTTTCTACCTCTGCCCCTGGGACGGCACTGCCGAAACGGAAGCACGCATCAAGGCCGAAACGCAGGCCACCGTGCGCTGCGTGCCCTTCGGTGTGGACCAGTCCAACCCCGGCACCGACATGGTGAGCGGCAAGCCCGCCACCTGCAAGGTCATCATTGCCCGCAGCTATTAAAAAAAAAGAACGAACATCCCCCCTTTAGAAGCGGTTCTATAGATTGGGCCACACCAATGTATAGAGCCGCTTTTGAAGTTGGAAGGCGCGCTGAAGCGAATGTGCAGATGTGCAAATGTGCAAATATGCAAATGAGCTGCGCGGCATGTTCGCCCTCCATGGAGGCGACGATTCAATCGTCGCGCTCTACACGAGCCAAAGAGAACAAAACGTTCAAAACAAACAAAACAAGCTGCGCCATATAGAGGGAGCAACATACAAAACAACACGCTCCCCTTCAACGATAAAGGCGAAGCCTTTTGTTTTGAAAGTTTTTTTACAGTTCGCTAAAGGCGAAGCCCGTTTTGTTTGTTTTGAAAGTTTTATTCCCCCTCTCTACCTTCAAAAGATTTGGAATGCCGTGTAGAGCACGACGATTCAATCGTCGCCCCCATACGCGGCGCAAGGCGTCCACATTTGCACATTTGCACATTTGCATATTTGCACATTCGCGAAGCGAAGCGTCGCCCCCATAGCGCAATCAATAGCATCCACATCAGAAAAAAACATGCTGTCTGTCGACCATTTATCCATAGAATTCGGAACACGCCCGCTCTTTACGGACGTGTCCTTTGTCATCAACAAGAAAGACCGCGTGGCACTCGTCGGCAAAAACGGCGCGGGCAAGTCCACCCTCCTCAAGATACTCTCGGGAGAGCAGCGCCCCACCACGGGCACCGTGTCCCTGCAGAACGACTGCACCATAGGCTACCTCCCACAGGTGATGGTGCTCAGCGACGAGCACACCGTGATGGAAGAGGCCGAGAAAGCCTTCGAGCACATCAGCGACATGCAGGAACGCATAGAACGGCTCAACAACCAGCTTGCCGAACGCACCGACTACGAAAGCGCCGACTACATGGCCCTCGTGGAACAGTTCACCCACGAAAGCGAACGCTTCCAGATGATGGGCGGCATGAACTACCACGCACAGCTCGAAAAGACCCTCCAGGGCCTCGGTTTCGTGCCTGCCGACTTCAACCGCCCCACAAAAGAGTTCTCCGGCGGATGGCGCATGCGCATAGAGCTTGCCAAACTCCTGCTCCGCCAGCCCGACATCCTGCTCCTCGACGAACCCACCAACCACCTCGACATCGAAAGCATACGCTGGCTCGAGCAGTTTCTCGCCCATTCGGGCAGTGCCGTAGTGCTCGTCAGTCACGACCGCGCCTTCATCAACAACGTGACCAACCGCACCATGGAAATATCCTGCGGACGCATCACGGACTACAAGGTGAAGTACAACGAATATGTCAACCTGCGTGCCGAACGCCGCGAGCAGCAGCTCCGCGCCTACGAGAACCAGCAGAAGGAAATAGCCGACATCAAGGACTTCATAGAGCGTTTCCGCTACAAGCCCACCAAAGCCGTACAGGTGCAGAGCCGCATCAAGCAGCTCGAGAAAATCGTGCCCATAGAAGTCGACGAGGTGGACAACTCCTCGCTCCATCTCAAGTTCCCCCCCTGCATGCGTTCGGGCGACTACCCCGTCATCTGCGAAGACCTCCGCAAGGACTACGGTGCCCACTGCGTGTTTCACGACGTGAACCTCACCATCAAGCGCGGCGAGAAAGTGGCCTTCGTGGGCAAGAACGGCGAAGGTAAGTCCACCCTCGTCAAGTGCATCATGAACGAGATAGACTACACGGGCCATCTCAAAGTGGGCCACAACGTGCAGATAGGCTACTACGCACAGAACCAGGCGCAGATGCTCGACGGCGAACTCACCGTGTTCGACACCATAGACCGTGTGGCAAAAGGCGACATCCGCCTCAAGATACGCGACATACTCGGTGCCTTCATGTTCGGCGGAGAAGCCTCCGACAAGAAAGTGAAAGTGCTCTCCGGCGGCGAACGTTCGCGCCTCGCCATGATCAAGCTGTTGCTCGAGCCCGTCAATCTGCTTATCCTCGACGAACCCACCAACCACCTCGACATGCGCACGAAGGACGTGCTCAAAGAGGCCATCCTCGCCTTCGACGGCACCGTCATCGTGGTCAGCCACGACCGCGACTTCCTCGACGGACTCGTCACGAAGGTCTATGAATTCGGCGGCGGACTGGTGCGCGAACACATCGGCGGCATCTACGACTTCCTGAAGAAGAAGGAAATAGAGTCGCTCGACGCCCTGCAAAGCACGCGCCTCACCTCAGGCACCTCGGCAAGCGGCCCCCAGGCCAAAGCCGCCGACACCGCCCCCTCCGAAGGCAAACTCTCCTACGAAGAGCGCAAGGAGCAGGCCAAGCAGCGCCGCAAGGCAGAGAAGCTCGTGGAGCAGTGCGAAGCCCGCGTAATGGAACTCGAAGAACAGAAGACCGCCGTAGAAACCCGCCTTGCCACTCCCGAAGGCGCCCAGGACGCCAAACTCTTCGAAGAGTACGCCCAACTCCAGGCCCAGCTCAGAAAGGCCGAAGAAGAATGGGAAGCCGCACTGGAAGCGCTCGGGGCGTAAGCTTTTTATAGAAGCAAAATAGAGCGAGCAATGTAGCGAACGATGGGGGCGAGCTCTCCCGAGCTCGCTTGCGCGGCTCATTCAACTGCCCATGGAGGCGACGATAAAATCGTCGCGCTCTACACGACCCAAAGAGAATAAAACGTTCAAAACATACAAAACAAGCTGCGCCATAAAGAGCAACATACAAAACAACACGCTCCCCTTCAACGATAAAGGCGAAGCCTTTTGTTTTGAAAGTTGTTTTACAGTTCGCTAAAGGCGAAGCCCGTTTTGTTTGTTTTGAAAGTTTTATTTTCCTCTACCCTCTATACAGCTTGAAAAAGACGTGTAGAGCGCGACGATTCAATCGTCGCCTCCATAGAGGGCGCAGCCGCGCAAAAGCATCCGTGACGCCGCGCAAGCGACGTCAGGAGACGTCGCCCCCATCGTTTGCTCCATCATTCTCCTCCTTTTTTTAAAAAACACCCATTAATAATATGACAGTAAAACACCTTCTCCCCGTCTTGGCATTTGCCGCCACATCGGCCTTTGCCCAGCAGGAACTTTCGTCGGGCATCGACAAAGCCAACATGAAGCTCGACGTAAAGCCCGGCACCGACTTCTTCAGCTATTCCGCAGGAGGCTGGAACGAAGCACATCCCCTCACCGCAGAATATGCCCGCTTCGGACAGTTCAACCAACTGCACGAGCAGAACACGAAGCAGATTCGCGAACTCATCGAGAACTTTGCCAACACGCCCCAGCCCAAAGGCTCGCTGGGCCAGAAGATAGGTTCGCTCTACCGCCTGGCCATGGACAGCACACGCCGCAACAAGGAGGACTATGCCCCCATCCAGGCCCTGCTCAACGAAATTCAGGCCCTCAACTCACGCAGCGCCGTGCAGTATGAAATGGCCTACCTCAGCGCCCACAGCGTGAGCAACTTCTTCAACATAGGCTGCTATGCCGACGTGAAGGACGCACAGTGGAACCTCATGCAGGTAAGCCAGGGCGGCATCTCCATGGGCAACCGCGACTACTACCTCGCCGACGACGAAGCCACGACGACCATTCGCGAAGCCTACAAGAAATACGTGGCAAAACTCTTCACCATGACCGGCCAAAGCGCCGAACAGGCAGAGAAGAGCATGAAGGCCGTGCTCGACATCGAAACGAAACTCGCCACCGCTTCGTACGACGTGGTGAAACTCCGCGACGACGCCGCCAACTACCACAAGATGTCGTACCGCCAGCTCCTCACGGACTATCCCGGCATCGACTGGAGCACCGTGTTCTTCCTCAACAAAATTCCCGCCTTCGACTCAATCTCCGTGCAGCAGCCCGAAGCCATCAAAGCCGTAGAGCAGGTGCTTGCCGAAAGTCCGCTCGACGACCTCAAGGCCTACCTCTACTTTAAAGTGGTGGACGATGCCGCCAATTCGCTCAGCGACCGTTTCCGCACCGAAAGCTTCAACTTCTACAGCCACGTGATGGACGGCGCCGAACAGGACCGCCCCCGTTGGAAGCGCGCCGTAAGCGCCGTGCAGAGTGTGCTCGGCATGGCAGTAGGCCGCATGTATGTGGAGAAATATTTCCCCGAAAGCTCAAAGAAGCGCATGGTGGAACTCGTAAAGAACCTCCAAGTGGCCCTCGGCCAGCGCATCGACCAGCAGGCCTGGATGAGCGACGAAACGAAGAAGAAGGCCCACGAGAAGCTCGCCTCGTTCTACGTGAAAATCGGATACCCCGACGAATGGATGGACTACACCGGCCTTGAAATCGACGACAGCCTCTCTTACTACGAAAACCTCATGCGCGCCAGCATCTTCCTCAGCGACGACTACACCCGCAAGCACGTGAACAAGAAGGTCGACCGCAACGAGTGGCTCATGACTCCGCAGACCATCAACGCCTACTACAACCCCACAACCAACGAAATCTGTTTCCCCGCCGGCATTCTCCAGCCCCCCTTCTTCAATCCTGAGGCCGACGACGCCTGCAACTACGGCGCCATCGGCGTGGTAATCGGCCACGAAATGACGCACGGATTTGACGACCAGGGTGCCCAATACGACAAGGACGGCAACCTCCGCAACTGGTGGACAGCTGCCGACAAGGCCAACTTCCAGAAGCGTACGAAGGTGATGAAGGACTTCTTCGACAAGCAGGAAGCTCTCCCCGGCCTCCACTGCAACGGCGCACTCACCCTCGGCGAGAACATTGCCGACCACGGCGGTCTCAACGTGTCCTTCCTCGCCCTTCAGAACGCCATGAAGGCCAACCCGCTTGGCACGAAGGACGGATTCACCCCCGAACAGCGTTTCTTCCTCAGCTACGGACTCATCTGGGCAGGCAATGCACGCGACGAAGCCCTCCGCAACCTCGTCAAGACAGACCCCCACTCTCCCCAGCGCCTCCGCGTAAACGCCGCCCTTCCCCACATCGACGCCTGGTACAAAGCCTTCGGCATCACCTCCAAGGACAAACTCTTCGTGCCCAAGAAGCAGCGCGTGGACGTGTGGTAAGAAGTTCCCCCCCCATTATAAATATATAAATGGGTGATTCTGCAGTTTTCCTTCCAATAGCAAGCTCACTCTATGGGGGCGAACGATGGGGGCGAGGTCTCCTGACCTCGCTTGAGCGAAGAATGCACCCTCTATGGAGGCGACGATTGAATCGTCGCGCTCTACACGAGCCAAAGAGAACAAAACGTTCAAAACAAACAAAACAAGCTGCGCCATATAGAGGGAGCAACATACAAAACAACACGCTCCCCTTCAACGATAAAGGCGAAGCCTTTTGTTTTGAAAGTTGTTTTACAGTTCGCTAAAGGCGAAGCCCGTTTTGTTTGTTTTGAAAGTTTTATTTCCCCTCTCTACCTTCAAAAGATTTGGAATGCCGTGTAGAGCGCGACGATTCAATCGTCGCCTCCATAGAGGGCGAAGCCGCGCAAGAGCGTCCGTGACGCCGC
>CAVCAV010000085.1:0-11618 GCA_963600165.1 Christensenella sp. UBA1685
AAAAAGACATATTCCACAGCCCCGAGGGCGAAACTCTCCCTCGGGTGCTGTGGAATATGTAAAAAACAATTTGTGAGGCAAAGCGAACGATTGAGCGACCAATCGAGCGAACAATCGAGCGAACGATTGAGCGAACGATGGGGGCGAGCTCTCCCGAGCTCGCTTGCGCGAGGCAATGCCCCGCAGTGCACGTAGAAAAATGTGACCTTCTCCTTGCAATGCGCCGTTTATTCGTAATTTAGCGCCATAATAACAACAAAAGACTTTGGAGCCATGGTGGAAATAGTCAACAAATATCCGGTTGGAATACAGACGTTTGAGGAAATCCGTGAGGGAAAATATCTCTATGTCGACAAAACAAAATACATAGTGGACTTCCTCATTAAAGGCATGAAGTTCGTGTTCCTCAGTCGTCCTCGCCGGTTCGGCAAATCGCTCTTTGCATCCACTCTTCAGGCCTATTACGAAGGGCGCAAGGAACTGTTTGAAGGACTGGCCATTGCCGACTATGAGAAAAATTGGACAAAGCGTCCTGTGCTCCACTTCGATCTAAGCGGTGCAAAACACGTTGACAGCAATCAGTTGAAGCATTATCTCGACTTGCAACTTACGGCTTACGAGGAGATATATGGGAAGAACGAAAAGGAACTGTATCCCAACGACCGCCTGGACGGCATAGTAAGGCGTGCCTACAAGCAAACAGGACAGAAGGTTGTCGTTATCATTGACGAATATGACGCACCGCTGCTCGATGTGGTTCACGAGAGTGAGAATCTTGCGGCATTGCGCATCGTCATGCAGAATTTCTACAGTCCGCTGAAGAAGCTCGACCCGTTTTTGAAGTTTGCATTTATCACAGGCATCACCAAATTCTCGCAACTCAGCATTTTCAGCGAGCTGAACAACCTTGAGAATATCAGCATGTTCGACCAGTACTCTGCCATTTGCGGTATCAGCCTGACGGAACTTACGACAGCCATGCACCCCGACGTAGAGGCTTTGGGTAAAGCGCTTGGAATGTCCTACGAGGAATGCTTGACACAGTTGCGCAGCTATTACGACGGCTACCACTTCAGCGAACACTCCGAAGACGTGTTCAATCCGTTCAGTCTTATAAGAGCCATGAACGGACGGAAGATTGAGTCGTTTTGGTTTGGCTCGGGCACACCGTCTTATCTTATAAAGAGTCTGCAGAAATACCACGTCAACGTGACCGACATCGAGCAGGAAGGCATCAGTGTAGACGACTTTGACGTGTCGCCGGAACAGATGACCTCAGCCTTGCCGCTGCTCTATCAGAGCGGTTATCTCACCATAAAGAAATACAGTCCGCTAACGAAGAGCTACATTTTGAGCTACCCCAATCAGGAGGTAAAGATAGGCATGTTGCGCAGTCTCGCTCCCAACTACCTCTCACCGGTGTCCGTTGACAACAACGGTTTGGCGATAAAGTTCGTGGAACAGCTTTACAACAACAATTTGAACGGAGCTTTGGCCAGCCTCAAAGCATACCTTTCGGGCATATCGAATCGTTTGTCAAACAAAAACGAGCGCGACTTCCAAACGGTCTTTTACTTGATATTCAACCTTATGGGCGCATATATCAAAGTGGAGGAGGACAGTGCCATAGGCCGAGCCGACGCTGTGCTCCACATGCCCGATGCCATTTACGTGTTTGAACTAAAATATGACGGCTCTGCCGAAGAGGCAATCAAACAGATTGACGAGAAAGGTTATCTCATACCTTATTCTGCCGACGGTAAACGATTGGTAAAGGTCGGCGTAAACTACAGCAGCGACCAGCGCACCATTGGCGAATGGATTATAAAGGAAGAATAAGCGCATTCGCTTTTGACATACACACAAAACCCCGAAAGACCTCATCGGCCTTTCGGGGTTTGTCGTCAATATCTATAGCCCTGCCTTACTTCACCTCCTTCACGAGGTAGACATAAGTGGGAAGGTGGTCGGAGTAGCCGTTGAGCCAAACGCCGCCGGCATGGGTGCGGAGCGGGCTGCCTTTGTAGCGGCCTTCCTGCTGAAGGAGGTAGTCGCGGAGGAAAATCTCGTTGCGGTAGAACTTCAGCGTGGAGCGGTCGCTGCCGATGAAGTTGCCCGAAAGGATAATCTGGTCGAAGAGGTTCCATTTGCCGTCGTAGAGCAACGTACCCTGGCCCACCTTATAAAGCGTGTTGTACCACGGGTTGAAAAGGTCGGTGGCGTTCTTCACGTCCTTCTGTTCCGACACACAACCCAAGGCGTGCGTGATGCTGCGGTTGTTGGGGTCGTCGTTGAGGTCGCCCATGATGATTACCTTGGCATCCTTCGTTTCCTTCATCAGCGCATCCTTCAGCAGGCGCACCTGATAGCCGGCACGCTCGCGGGCAGGACTTGCCGCACCGCGCGAAGGCCAGTGGTTGACAATGACGTAGACCGTTTCGCCGGCCAGTTTGCCTTGCACCACGAGGAAACCGCGGGTGATGTAGGTGGTGTCGCCCTTCAACTCCGTTTCGGCCTGAACCTTGCCGTTGGCATCGACGGTGAAGCCCACCATGGGGTCTTCCACGTTGCCCGTGGAAGAATAGTAGAACGGAACAATCATGCTGCGCTCCACCTGGAAGAGGCGGGGATTGTAGAGAAAGGCGCACTCAATGCCGCGGCGGTCCACACCGGGATAGTCGATATATTTCCAGCCGCGCTTGGCGAGCGAGGGCTGCTTGAGCAGGTCGTCGAGCACGTTGCTGTTCTCCACTTCCGACACGCCCACGAAGGCGGGGCCGCCGGGGAGTTTGTCGGTGCAGAGTTCGGAAAGCACGCGGGCCATGTTGTGGAGCTTGGCTTCGTATTTCATTTTTCCCCACTTCATGGTGCCGTCGGGGAGATACTCGTAGTCGTTCTTTCCGGCATCGTGGAGCGTGTCGAAAAGGTTCTCGAGGTTGTAGAAGGCCGCGCCGTAGAGCGCATAGCGTTTCTGCTGCTGTCCGTGGTTGGTGAACGAACAGAGCGTGGCCACACAGAAGAGAAGCGCGGCGAACGGGAGGAAAATCTTTTTCATATAAAGATGAATGGTTTATGCAGAGATGGAGAAATGTGTCTTAATTCGCGAAACGAAAACGGCCCCGCGGCACAATTGCACGGCAAATTTCTTAAAAAAAACTGACAAAAACGTCCCCTTCGTGCCGATTCGCTTATGATTTAGCACAATTGTAATAGGGCAACATGGGATTTTTCGTAATTTTGCCGACGTATTGAGGACCAAGAATCCTTCATTATTCTGAAAATAACTTTAATCAATCTTTATTCCCTTACGCCGTAAACAGCAGAAACACAGGTCCTTTTCAAGAACCGGTGCCGAGCTTGCGTTTTGCAGAGGTTACAAAACAAAACGTTTATTGGCGGTGTAAGGCCCCAATCCTTATTTATGAGAAAAGGTGTAAAACTGACGGCTGCCGCACTGGTCATGGCCACTGGCGCATGGGCACAGGCACCCGTCGACACGTTGCAAGCCGACAACTCCGACTTCACGTTCACCGAATCGCAGCTCGACGAGGACAACGACGCCGCACAGACCGTGGCCACCATTGCCTCCGCCAAGAGCGACCCCTACCTCTCCGAGGTGGGCTACCTCTTCAGCCCCATGCGATTCAGAGTTCGCGGACTTGACAACATGTACAGCAACTACTACATGAACGGTCTGCAGCTCAACGACCTCGAAATGGGCCGCTTCAGCTACAGCATGGTGGGCGGCATGAACGACGCCACCCGTAACCAGGAAGGCGTGACGCCCTACGAGTACAACCGCTTCGGAATAAGCGGCGTGGGCGGTGCCACCAACGTAAACACCCGCGCAAGCCAGTTCTCACAGGGCAACAAGCTTACCCTCTCCGGCTGCAACCGCAACTACGTGGCTCGCGGCATGTACAGTTTCGCCACCGGACTCTCTCCCAAGGGCTGGGCTTTCGCCGGCCTCGTAGGCTACCGCTGGGGTAAGAACGGAAACATCGAGGGCACGTTCTACAACTCGCTCTCTTATTTCCTCTCCCTCGAAAAGCGTTTCGGCACGAAGCACGCCCTCTCGCTCGTCACCTTCGGTTCGCCCACCGAGCGCGGACAGCAAGGCGCCTCCACCGAAGAAGCCTACTGGCTCGCCAACTCCCACTACTACAACCCCAACTGGGGTTACCAGAACGGCAAGCAGCGCAACTCGCGCGTGGTCAACGACTTCGAACCCACCGCCATTCTCACCTGGGACTGGAAGATGCGCGACAACATGAAGCTCACCACCGCCGCCGGCTTCAAGTACTCCATGTACTCCTCCACCGCCCTCGGCTGGAACGGCAACGCCTACGACCCGCGTCCCGACTACTACAAGAATCTGCCGTCGTCCGCATTCAACGTCTACAATCCCGAAATCAACAACGGCACCTACCTCAGCGAGCACCCCTGGTTCCTCGACCAGTACAACTCCCTTTATGAATATTGGACTTCCTCCAAGGAAAACCGCCAGATCAACTGGGACCGCATGTACTACATCAACCGCCAGAACGAAGCTGCCGGAGGCGAAGCGCTCTACTATCAGGAACGCCGTCACAACGACCAGATGGTAGCCGCCTTCAACACCGCCTTCAACCACGAGGTCAACGCCCACCACAAATACACCGTGGGCTTGCAGCTCAACTCTACCAAGGGCATGCACTACAAGACCATGGCCGACCTCCTCGGCGGTACGCGCTACACCGACATCGACAAGTTCGCTGCCAACGACTACGGCATCGGCAGTCAGGAAGCACAGAACGACCTCAACAATCCAAACCGTCAGATTGCCAAAGGCGACAAGTTCGGCTACAACTACAACATCTTCGTAGAAAAAGCCCGCGCCTATGGACTCTACCAGTACAACGAAGGCATCTGGCAGTACAACCTCCAGGCTTTCACCGAAGGTACGCTCATGGAGCGTGAAGGTCTCATGCGCAACGGCCGCGCCGCCGACAACTCCTACGGCAAGAGCGGCAAGGCTTCCTTCCTCGGAGGCGGCGGACGCTTCGGCATCAGCATGCGTCCCAACGGCTCGCATCTCCTCAGCCTCAACTTCGGCGCAGAGAGCAACGCTCCCCTTGCCCGCAACTCGTTCGTGGCTCCCCGTATGCAGAACAACTTTGTGGACAACCTGACCAACGAGCAGATTCTCCACGCCGACCTTTCCTATACCTTCCGCTTCGGCAACTTCACGGGTAAGGTGGCCGGCTACTACTCACGCTTCAACAACGGCGTGGAACAGACGGCCTTCTACAACGACCAGGAGTCGCGCTTCACTTACCTCACCATGACCGGTGTGGACCGCGAGCACTACGGCGTGGAAGCAGCCTTCAAGTATCAGGTGACTTCCAACTTCGCCATCAACCTCATCGGCACCTACGGCGAAGCCAAGTACGTCAACAATCCTTTGGCTCAGGTCACCTACGAAGGTATGAACGCTGCCACCATCAAGAAGCTCAACGTGTGGAGCAACCCCGTCACCGGTGATGCCATGCCCCTCCACGTGCTTGCCGACGGCATGCGCGAAAGCGGCACGCCCCTCGGCGTAGTCAGCCTCGGCTTCGACTACAACGTGAACGGATGGTTCTTCAGCGCCAACCTCAACTACTACGACCGCGTTTACATCGACTTCTCCGAATACCGTCGCCTTTCGAACATCGTGAAAAAACACGTATCCACCTCTACCGACAAGCTCACCTTCGACGTGACGCAGGCTGAACTCAAGCAGGACGGCGGCGTGCTCTACGACTACGAGGGCAACGTGGTGAAAACCTATGCTGCACACCAGGAGAAAGCCAAGGGCGGTTTCATGCTCGACGCCTCCATCGGCCGCTACATCCGTCTCAAGCACGGAAAGAGCCTGAGCATCAACCTCTCCGTTCAGAACATCACCAACAACCGCAACCTCAAGACCGGCGGCTACGAGCAGAACCGCGACGACAACTACTCGTCCGGCGAAGACCGTCCGTACGTATTCTCGAAGAACTCGAAGTACTACTACGCCAACGCCATCAACGGTTTCCTGAACATCGGCTTTAAGTTCTAATCTATCATAGCAAATCAACAACAATGAAACTTAAGCAAATCTCTATCATAGCCTGTCTTGCGCTGAGCTTCTTCGGTTTCGCTTCCTGCATGGACGACCACGATGCGCCCAACACGGACGGACTTACGGTGACGAGCAAAACCGACATCGGCGCGGTCAACGCCACCATACTCGACGTGAAAGAGAAATACTGCTCCAACGCATCGACCGCTTCCTTCAAGCGCAACAATTCCAACTTCTACACCAAGGTGACCGAAGACGTCATCATCGAAGGTGTGGTTGTGGCCAACGATGTCAGCGGAAATCTCTACCAGACCATTCTTCTCCGTAACATCGACACCACGAAGGACGCTTCCGACCCCTCTCGCGACCAGAGCATCATTCTCGGCATAAAGAGCACCGCCCTTTATCCCTACTTCCAGCTCGGCCAGCGCGTGAAGGTCAACCTCAAAGGTCTCTACGCCGGCGTCTACAGCAAGGTGCCCCGCATCGGTCAGCCC
Organism: Christensenella sp. UBA1685; assembly: GCA_963600165.1. GTDB lineage: Bacteria > Bacteroidota > Bacteroidia > Bacteroidales > Bacteroidaceae > Alloprevotella. The sequence continues at coordinate 6,583 of CAVCAV010000085.1, forward strand.
ACCAAGTCGTCCTACGGCAACCTCAACCTCGGCCCCATCCTCTTTGAGCTTCTCGCCACCAACGTGCAGCTCGTAGGACAGCCCGACAAGAGCGCAGCCGAGCTCACTCCCATCGATCTCAGCGACAGCGAAGGCGATGCATGGCTCCGCGCTTCCGCCAACAAGACGTACAAGAACACGCCTATCCTCGCCACCGTGCGCGGCATGATAAAGGAAGTGCTTCCCGCCAACCGCACGACGTATGAGATTGGTGACATCGAAAAGACGCAGGAGTCGCTCTCTGCCAACGGAAAGAAAATCTTCGCCCCCTACGAACTCCACGACCAGGGCTACGGCGTAGACCGCACCATCAACCTCCTTTCCAACAATTCGTCCGTCACCGTGCGCACTTCCACGAAGAACGTCATCTCGTTCCTCGAACTCCCCGAAGACGCACGCTCCTACACCGGCATCGTAAGCTATTACGACACTTGGCAGGTGCAGCTCCGCGACGCCAACGACATTTCCGCCAACTAATTCCGAACATTGCTAACCGGAGATTCCCGTCGCCGACGGGAATCCTCCTACATACAACCTACCATACGATATGAAAAAGTATCTCATCGCTCTGGCAGCCGCCACGCTTACGCTCGGCTTCACCGCTTGCGAAGACGTGCCCGCTCCCTACAGCATCAACACGGACACCACTCCCGACACCCCCGACACTCCCGCAGAAGGCGTAATCATCGACGCTCCCTTCTCTTCCTCGCTCGGAGGCTTCACCGCCAAGTGCACGAAAGGCAACTATCCCTTCGCCATCGACGGTTCCTACGGCTACGTAAAGGCCACTTCTTACGAAAACTCCACGAACAACGAGGCTGAGAGCTGGCTCATTTCTCCCAAGTTCTCCCTCAAGAACGTAACGAACGCCCACGTCACTTTCGACTACATCCTCCGCTACGCCAACGCCAGCGAACTCAAGACCAACTATCTCGTACGCTTCAGCAAGGACTACAACGACGATCCCTCTGCCGCCACTTGGGAAGACGTCAGCTTCAACCCCGTTCAGGTGGCCGACTGGAACACTTGGACCACTGCCGACGTGAACGTGCCCGCCGACCTCATCGGTCAGGAGAACGTTGTGGTAGCACTCTACTACAAGGCCGACGCCAAGAGCGCCACTTGGGAACTGAAGAACTTCAAGCTCCAGGAAGGCAAGGCTGCTGAAGAAACGGTTGACGAGAGCGTACGCACGCTTCCCTACTCTGAAAGCTTCAGCACCGAATTCGGCGGCTTCAAGAACTACACCACGAGCGGCAGCGGCGAGTGGACCATCGACTACAGCACCGCCAAGGCTACCGGCTACAACAACTCTACGAAGGTGACCACCGCCGGTACCTACTACATTGTCAGCCCCGAAATCTCCCTCGAAGGCCAGACTGCAGCCCACGTTTCCTACGAATACATCCTCCGTTACAACAAGGGCGACGAAAACCAGCAGCTCCTCATCTCCACTTCGTTCGACGCTTCCAAGCCCGCTGAAGGCTGGACCGTGCTCAACGGTTCCCACACCGAAGGCACCGACTGGAACACCTTCGAGAAGGCCGACATCAACGTGCCCGCAGAATACATGGGCAAGAAGATTCGCATTGCTCTCCGCTACAACACCAACGCCGAGAGCGGTTCCACTTGGGAAGTGAAGAACTTCGCCATCGCAGCCGGTGAAGCAGGCGGCAGCACCGTAGATCCTACACCCGACCCCGTCACTCCCACCGAAGGCAACATCGTTGAGAACAGCAGCTTCGAAACCTGGAGCGGCAGCACGCCCGAAGGCTGGAAGTCCACCACTACTGCTAGCAACGCCACGCTTTCCCAGAGCACCGATGCCCGCACCGGCAGCTACTCCGTTTGCGTAGCAGGCAACGAAAAGAGCAACAAACGCCTCGGTTCCAAGGAATACACGCTCCCCGCAGGTACTTACGTCATGCAGTTCTACGTAAAGGGTGAAGGCCAGGTTCGCGCCGGCTACGTTCCCGTGACCGACGGCGCCGTAGGTTCTTACGTTTACCAGGACGGCTATACTACGACGAAGGCCGGCGAATGGACGCTCGTAACCTTCGAGTTCACGCTTGACGCACAGACCACGGTCAACTTCGTGATGATGAACCCCAAGACGAGTTCTTACGCCACGGCATCAGACAAACTCGTAGACGACTTCACCGTAACGAAGAAGTAATCCGCAACACATATTTTTCTTAACACACAAACTGAACCGGTGCCTGGCACAATACTTTTTGTGCCGGACACCGGTTTCAGCCGAATAATAAGCATACACACATGACGAACATACTTTTCAAGCGTTTCTTCGGCTTGCTTCTCATGGCGGGAACGCTCGTGCTCGTTTCCTGCGGCGACGACGACAAAGGCATCAATTACGGCGGCGGAGGTACAAGCGACGTCGTAACGCCTTCCACCGACATCACCTCGCGCATGGAAACCCCCGCTACGCTCACCGACGGCAGCACACTGACCCTGGCCCACTACACCACCGTCAACGGCCGCAAGGTGCTCACCTATTCTTTGGAATACGTGAAGAGCCTCTACCACTCGCGTTGGGTGGCCTTCCGCTTCGACGGCGACACGCGTGCCAAAAACACTTCGCGCTCCGACGAGCCCTTTGCCGACGACCCCGACTTGCTTTCCTCGCTCCGCATCGGCAACAACGGCTACGGATGGGACTACAACCGCGGTCACCTCTGCGCCTCTGCCGACCGCCTTTACAACTCAGAAGCCAACGTGCAGACGTTCTACATGTCCAACATGTCGCCGCAGCTCGCTTCGTTCAACCAGGGCTACTGGATTACGCTCGAGAACCTCGTGCAGCGCAAGGGCCGCGACGCTTCTTTTGCCGACACGCTTTATGTGGTGAAAGGCGGAAGCACCAAGAGCGGTTTGATAAAGGACTACATAACCCGTCCCAACGGTGCCAAGGTGGCCGTTCCTTCCTACTACTACATGGCTTTGCTGAAGGTGAAAAACGGCGTGTATTCCTCCATCGGTTTTTGGCTTGAGCACAAAGAGTACGGCTACGACTACAAGAACAATGCTCCGCTCAGCGTCATCAAAGAACAGACCGTCAGCATCAACCGCCTTGAAGAGCTCACCGGCATAGACTTCTTCCCCAATCTGCCCGACAGCGAGGAAGAAACCATCGAATCGCAGCTCATTCCCTCCAATTGGGGAATGTAATATCATCAATGTTTGAGCGCTAATGCTCATTTTATGACAAAGAGCCTGACTGTCCGGCAAGGGATATTCAGGCTCTTTTGTGTAAAGGGGTGTTCAAAAAACTTGTCCGTTTTTTAACCGCGCAAGGGTTTGCTCGGTGTTTTTTATGTCGCGCAAGCGAAGTCAGGAGACTTCGCCCCCATTCGCTACGCTCCCATCGTTCGCCTTCGGTGAGGAGCCAAAACTTCGGTGTAATTGCCCCATTTGTCCATTTTTCACACAAAAAGGCTGCATTGTGCTTGCTTAATAGGAAACTTTTTGCTCCTTTGCAGTTTTGGAGATTGTAAAAACAAAGTAAAGCTCCAAACCTTACAACCTGCTTCAACCTAACAACCTTATTATATATGGAATCAGCTAAAGGAAAATTGGGTGTGATGTGCGTCGGCCTCGGCGCCGTCACCACCACCTTCATCACCGGTGTGCTCATGGCACGCAAAGGACTCGCCAAACCTGTGGGTTCAATGACCCAGTACGACAAGATACGCGTGGGCCGCGGAAAAGACAAGAAATACCTCCACTACGGAGAAATCGTGCCCCTCACCTCGCTCGACGACATGGTGTTCGGCGCCTGGGACGTGTTCCCCGCCAATGCCTACGAAAGCGCCCTCAACGCTGAAGTGCTCCGCGACCGCGACATCGAGCCCGTGCGCGACGAACTCAAGGCCATTGTGCCCATGAAGGCCGCCTTCGACCGCAACTACGCCAAGCGCCTCGACGGCACGAACGTGAAAGACTGCGCCACCCGTTGGGACATGGTGGAAGCCCTCCGCGAGGACATCCGCCGCTTCAAGGCCGACAACCACTGCGACCGCATCGTGGTCATCTGGGCCGCCTCCACGGAAATCTACGTTCCCGTCGACGAAACCGTTCACGGCACGCTCGCAGCGCTCGAAGCTGCCATGAAGGCCAACGACACCGAACACGTGGCTCCCTCTATGTGCTACGCCTATGCTGCCCTCTCCGAGGGTGCACCCTTCATCATGGGCGCTCCCAACACCACGGTGGACATTCCCGCCATGTGGGAACTGGCCGAAAAGACCCGCATGCCCATTGCCGGCAAGGACTTCAAAACGGGACAGACGCTTGTGAAGTCGGGTTTCGCTCCCATCATCGGCACGCGCTGCCTCGGTTTGAGCGGATGGTTCTCCACCAACATCCTCGGCAACCGCGACGGACTTGTGCTCGACGAGCCTGCCAATTTCCACACAAAGGAAGTGTCCAAACTCTCCACGCTCGAGAGCATCCTCGTGCCCGAAAACCAGCCGGACCTCTACACCGACTACTACCACAAGGTGCGCATCAACTACTATCCGCCCCGCAACGACAACAAGGAAGGCTGGGACAACATCGACATCTTCGGATGGATGGGCTACCCCATGCAAATCAAGATCAACTTCCTCTGCCGCGACTCCATCCTTGCCGCTCCGCTGCTCCTCGACCTCGTGCTCCTTTCCGACCTTGCCGCCCGCAAGGGCCGCTACGGCACGCAGCGCTTCCTCAGCTTCTTCCTCAAGAGCCCGATGCACGACTACACGCAGGGCGAAGTGCCCATCAACCACCTCTTCCAGCAGTACGTCATGCTCAAGAACGCCATCCGCGAAATGGGCGGCTACGAGGCCGACGAAGAGATTGACTAAGTGTTCTTTTGTCAAGAATTGGAGAATTTGTAGTACAAGAACAAGATATCCCAATTAAGAGCAAAATTTGCGCGATGGGCGGCCTGAAAGGCCACCACTCGTAAGCCCAGGTCACGGAACGAAGTGACGCGG
>CAVCAV010000086.1:0-11596 GCA_963600165.1 Christensenella sp. UBA1685
TATACGATGGTTGTTCCGACGAACTTCATGCCACGCCGTTTCAGTTCCTTTGATATAGTGTCGGACAAGGGGGATGACGTCCTGTCCCATTCATAGATGACTTTGCCGTCGGTAAAGCTCCAGATGAATCTGTCAAACGAGCCGAACTCTGCCTGAATCTCCATGAAAGCCGTGGCGTTGCAGACGGCTGCGGCAATCTTCAATCTGTTTCTTACTATACCTTCGTCACGGTGCAAAGCCTCCAGTTTCGCGGCATCGTATTCCGCCACCTTCCGATATTCGAAGTCATCAAAAGCCCGACGAAAAGCCTCTCGCTTGTTGAGGATGCACTCCCACGAAAGCCCTGCTTGGAAGCCTTCAAGAATGAGCATCTCAAACAGTTTGCGGTCATCGTGCACCGGCACTCCCCATTCCGTGTCGTGATAGTCCACATACGACGGATTGTTCAAGTTGCACCAATGGCAACGGGGCTTTGTTACAAAATCGTCGTCGGTTGCATTTACTGGGTTGAGTCGCTTCATGTTCGTTTAACAAGCAAGAAAAGCCACCGCATTGACAAAAATCATTCCTGCGGACTCTATCTCACCTTGCTCGAACATAGTCTGAGCCATGGCTATTGCCTCATTCTCGTCATAGGCATTCACCAAGACGCTAACGATGTCCAAATCCGTTGTAATGTCTACTTGGTATAAATTCATTCTATGTTTTTTTCTATTTGATATAGTCACTTAATTTTGCCCGAACCACTTCGATGTCAAGATCATGATTTCTTTTCAATCGTTTTGTCGTGCCGAAGTCTTTATAGCTAATCAGTACGATACTGATACCATGTTTCGGTAACTCAACCCTTCGACGTTCATCATACAAACGTCTTTGTTCGCCTCTAGAAACACCACTTACGGTTTCCTTCTTGTCAAAGAAAGGAGTCGATAGCGTATGCTGACTTTCCATATATTCAACTACTAAATTCAATTCTTCATAGTAAGCATCAACTGGCAACTTTGTACCGCTATCTCCAACAAGAAAATCGAAACGATGCTGCTGAGATGCGTTTAGGCCAAGAACCTCATTGCATAGCCCAATTACATAATACTCATCAGAGTCCATGCGCCCACCTTGCTTCTTATGAGTTGTGCCATTTGCGGTTTGCGCGGTGATTTTACTATTATCAATTGGTTCTAAACTACTTTGAATGTTTGACAGTGGTTTGATAAAGAACCAATTCTTATTCTTCCTCTTCAATATTCCGTATGCATAGGGAATGTCTGAAAGCCTATTCTCGCTATCGAGTTCTCGAAGAAGTCTCCTAATAGGCAAACCACCTTTGCTGTCTTGATCGAAGATACCTTTCTTTATAAAAAGTCCCATAAACTCTTTCGCACGAATAGGCCCTTGGTTTGGATTATCTTCAAAGTATTCCTTCAGAACTCTGTTTATTGCTTGTATGCGAGAATATCTGTCCATATCTATCAATCTATTTTGTTTTACTCTTTTTCCTTCCTCTTCCCCAGCGGTCCGCTGAAATGTCCGCGGTTGAGCTTCACGCCGTATTTGTTGAGTATGCGGAAGACGGAACTGCGACTACGGAAACCGCTGATGGCCTTTTGCCACCGTTATTGTAGGTTTATGGAAATCGGGTGTAAAGTTAATATGAAAACTACAGGAACTATCGTACTGCGAATTAAATAATACTACGTAAACGTCCTTTCGTTGAATGTTTGTTTGTTCGCCGGTGGCTACTAAACACTGCATAGATACAGCTATCTTTAAAGTATGACCAAGGCACGGAGTGTAAAATGCAAGGCATGCCGTAAAAAATGCATGGCACGGTGTGTGGTGTTTGATGTGTGTGTTGACTATGTGAAGGTGCAAATATGCCGCAGCCTCGCATTGCGCACCAATGCAACGTCTCGCGTGCGCGCGTATACACCGAAGTTTGTGCAAGTTGCCTTCAGCCGTCAGCCGCCCTCTATGGAGGCGAGCTCTCCCGAGCTCGCTTGAACGAACAAAGCATGATTTTTTAAAGATTAGCTTTGACGTCGTAAGTAGAAAAGGGAAATCTCATCTGCATAGGCTGACGGCTGACGGCAACTTGCACAAACTTCGGTGTATGCGCGTAGGTGCGTATGGGGACAAATAGCGCCCGAAGTGTGTGCAATTAGCGCCCGATGAGGCGCTTGGATGATGGGGATAAAGGCAAAGACGCGTCGTAACTTTGCAGCACGAATCATTTACTCACACACACTATGTCTCGCAATATATATCACGCAAAATGCGAATGGATACTTCCGTCAACAAATGCGAAGCCACATTGTACTCGCTATTCCATGCAACTTCGCCCTCTATGGGGGCGAGGTCTCCCGACCTCGCTTATACGCACAAGCAAACCAAAAAGAAGTAGGTTGTGCCAATATAAGCGAGGCGGGGAAACCTCGTCCCCATAGAGGGCGAAGGTATGTGCTTAATGTCTTTCTTACTTGTCGCTGAACTTGTGGATGACGAGCCCGCTGCGGAGTTTGGGTTCGAACCAGGTGGCTTTGGGCGGCATGATGTTTCCAGAGTCGGCGATGTCCATAATCTGGTCCATGCTGACGGGGTAGAGGGCCAAAGCCATTTTCATTTCGCCGGAGTCGACGCGGCGCTGAAGTTCTTCCAGTCCGCGAAGTCCGCCGACGAAGTCAATGCGTTCGTCCTTGCGGAGGTCGGTGATGGCGAGCAGGTCGCGCAGGATGAGCCGCGAGGAAATGTCAACGTCGAGCACGCCGATGGGGTCGTCTTCCTTGAATGTTCCGGGTTTGGCATTCAGAGCATACCATGTGCCGCCCAAATAGAGCGAGAACTCGTGGGGACGGGCCGGCTTGTAGGGCGCGGTGCCTTTGGGCTCAACCGTGAAGTTTTGCTCCAGGGCGTGGAGAAACTCTTCGTCCGTCATGCCGTTGAGGTCCTTTACCACACGGTTGTAGTCGAGAATCGTCAGTTCGTCGGAGGGGAAGCAAACGGCCATGTAGTAGCTGAACTCTTCTTCGCCCGTGGTGTAGGTCTTGGCGCGCGCCATTTCGTCGCCCACGAGAGCTGCTGCGGCGGAACGGTGGTGGCCGTCGGCAATGTAGAGACTGTCCATGGCGGCGAATTCCTTGGTGATGGTGTCTTGGTCAGACGGGTCGGTAACTACCCAGAGCTGATGGCGGAAACCGTCAACGGGAGCCACAAAGTCGTATTCGGGTGTGGTGGCGGCATATTTCTCCCTCAGTTCCAACAGTGTTTTGCGCGGGCGGAAGGCAAGGAACACGGGTTCGATGTGGGCCTGCGTGGTGCGCACGTGCTTCATGCGGTCCTCTTCCTTGTCGGAACGGGTGAGTTCGTGCTTTTTGATGACGCCTTGCATGTAGTCGGCAACGCTGGCGCACACTACCCATCCGTATTGCGTCTTGCCGTTCATGGTCTGGGCATAGAGGTAGTAGCAGTCCTTGGGGTCCTGCAGGAGCCAGTAGTTGGCCTGGAACTTGCGGAACTGCTCAGCGCCGCTTTCGTAAACGCGAGGGTCGTATTCGCTCGTGCCGGGCTCGAAGTTGATTTCCGGCTTGATGATGTGGTAGAGCGACATTTCGTTGCTTCCGGCTTCGGCGCGGGCTTCTTCGGAGGAGAGCACGTCGTAGGGGCGGCTTTCTATCTTTTCCACCAGGGCTTTGGGCGGACGCAGTCCTTTGAAGGGGCGTATCTTTGGCATAGAATTCGGATTTTGAGGTTAGGGGCGTAATATGAAAAAAGCGAATTTGGGAACATGAGCTAATGGCAGCAACACATGGGCGTGGTGCCGACGAATCTCACGTTTCCAAATTCGCATAAGAGCGTATTGAGAAGCCTTGCGAAAGGCTTGTTAGTGGCAGACCGGCATCACTTGTTGACTTGGAAACGTTTGTCGCCGTTTTCGAAGTATTTTACGATTTGGCGGGCTGCTGCCAGTCCGGCATTGATGTTGGCCTCTTTGGTTTGTGCGCCCATCTTCTTGGGCGTGAAGAGGTAGCGGTCGCCGAGCAGGTCTACGGCGTGGTCGTGGTCCTTGAGCTTGAGGTCCGTCACGTAGCGCAGGTCGGTACGCTCGGCCATGGCGCGAAGGAGACCTTCTTCGTCAATGATGTCCTGGCGGGCGGTGTTGACCAAAATGGCGTCTTTGCGCATGGACGACACGAGGTCGTAGCCGATGCAGCCGCGCGTCTGCGGCGTGGACGGGATGTGGAGGCTCACGATGTTGTTGTACTTGAAGAGGTCGATGAGCTCTTCGTGTACGTGGTAGCCGGCGTCGATGATCTTTTGCGGACGGCCCATGGGAGAGTAGGCGGAGATGTCCATGCCCAGGCCGTGGGCAATGCGTGCCACGTTTTGCGCTACGGCTCCGAAGGCCATCAGACCGATTTTCTTGCCCATCAGTTCGGTGCCCGACGTTCCGTTGAAATGGTTGCGGATGGTGTAGAGCAACATGCCGATGACGAGTTCTGCCACGGCGTTGGCGTTTTGGCCGGGGGTGTTCATCACCACGATGTGGTGGGCAGTGGCAGCTTCGAGGTCAACGTTGTCGTAGCCGGCGCCGGCGCGTACCACCACTTTGAGTTGGGGTGCGGCGTCCATCACTTCCGCGTCTATTTTGTCGGAGCGAATGATGAGTGCGTCCACGTCTTTTACGGCGTCGAGCAATTCCTGCCGTTCGGTGTATTTCTCCAGGAGTGCCAGTTCGTATCCGGCTTCGGAAACGATTTCCTTGATGCCGTTGACGGCCACCGGTGCGAATGGCTTCTCCGTTGCTATCAATACTTTCATTCTCAGACTTTTTTAGGAAGTAAGACGGAGGGTTTATTTGTGGGCTTTTTCAAACTCCTGCATGCAGGCCACGAGGGTTTGTACGCCTTCGAGGGGCATGGCATTGTAGCACGATGCACGGAAGCCGCCGACGGAGCGGTGTCCCTTGATGCCGTGGCAGCCTTTGCTTGTGGCAAATTCAAGGAATTCGGCTTCGAGGTCTTTGTGCTCGTCGGCCATGACGAAACAGATGTTCATGAGCGAACGGTCTTCCTTGACGGCAGTGCCTTTGAAGAAGGGGTTGCGGTCTATTTCGGCATAGAGCAGGTCGGCGCGCTCGTGGGCACGGCGTTCCATTTCCTTCACGCCGCCCTGGGCCTTGATCCAGCGGAGGGTCTGCAGTGCGCAGTAGATGGGCACAACGGGGGGAGTGTTGAACATGGAGCCTTTTTCCACGTGCGTGCGGTAGTCGAGCATGGTGGGGATGGCGCGGCTGACGTGGCCGAGGCATTCATCTTTCACAATGACGAACGTGACGCCGGCCATGGAAAGGTTCTTCTGTGCACCGCCGTAGATGAGGTTGTATTTGCTCACGTCGATGGGGCGGGAGAAGATGTCGCTCGACATGTCGGCTACCATGGGTACGGGGCTGTCGAGGTCGGTATGGAGCTCAGTGCCGTAGATGGTGTTGTTGGTGGTCACGTGGAAGTAGTCGGCATCGGCGGGGACGGTATAGTCTTTGGGGATGAAGGTGTAGTTGGCATCGGCGGAGGAGGCCACTTCAACCACTTCGCCGAAGAGCTTGGCTTCCTTCATGGCTTTCTTTGCCCAGACGCCGGTGTTGAGGTAGGCGGCTTTCTTCTCGAGGAGGTTGAATGGTACCATGCAGAATTCCATGCTGGCGCCGCCTCCGAGGAAGAGTACGGAATAGCCTTCTGGAATGTTGAGCAGTTCTTTGAAGAGGGCCTGGGCTTCGTCCATGACGGCCTGGAACTGCTTGGTGCGGTGGCTTATTTCCATGAGGGAGAGCCCCATGCCATCGAATTCGATGCAGGCTTCGGCCGTTGCTTTCATTGCTTCTTGCGGGAGAATGGACGGTCCCGCACCGAAATTGTACTTTTTCATTGCTTTGTTGGAATTAGATTGTTCTTCGTTTTTCTTATGGGGAAAATGGTGAAGCCGCGCTTCATCCTTTGCGAAGATAGGCTTTTTTTCGCAGAGTGGTGCGCACTATGCGCTGAAAACCTGTGTGGCGGGGCGATATTTTATGGTTTGTAAGGGTTTGTGGAAGTTGTGCGATTAGAATCAAGGAGGATTTGTCTCCTGTGGAGAGGAACTTTATGATGTCTCCTATGTGGTTCCGCCTTTTGTTATTGTAAAATTGATTCTGCGCAGCGAGCGGCCTGAAAGGCCACCATTCGTAAGCCCTGGTCACGGCACGAAGTGACGCGGCCAGGGTTAAACGGCTCTGCAGCCTCCGCGGGCTGTAAGCCCACCACAAGCGTGAAGAATAATGCTATTGCGGTTGATGTGGTGGCCTTTCAGGCCGCGACATTACCGAATGCACATATACCCAGGCCGCGTCCCTTCGGGCCGTGACCTGGGCTTACGAGTGGTGGCCTTTCAGGCCGCTCGCCGCGCTTATTTTACAACTGAAAACTGCGCATGTATTTTGGGGATATTTACAAAGAGTGTGGCTTCGCCTAATATTTTCGCGCAAGCGAGGTCGGGAGAGTTCGCCCCATAGAGGGTGTCTTTTTATTTGCACAAAAAAAGGACATGCCGCGCGGTGTGCGTGGCATGTCCTTGTATATGTCGGTGCGTTGTGTCTTCGCGGCGGATTATTCGGCGCGGAGAGTGAAGCGTTTGAAGGCAACTACGGTGAGTTCCTTGTCGCAAGACTTGAGGTAGTCTGCTACAGACATCTTGCTGTCCTGGATGTATTCCTGGTTGAGTAGGCAAGATTCCTTGTAGAACTTGTTCATACGTCCGTTGGCGATGTTCTGGATCATCTGCTCGGGGAGGTGAGCAGCCTTTTCTTCACCTACGGTCTTCTTGAGTTCGCGGATCTTGTCGGCGTCCTCAGCGGTGATGTTGCCCTTGCGGATACCTTCTTCGAGGTGTTCTTCGCTTTCGGCGATGTAGAGGTTGTAGCCAGCTTTCTTGAGGGCAGCTTCTACGGCCTTCTTTACCTGCTCTTCCTTGGTCTTCTCGATGGCAACCTTGAGTTCTTCAGCCTTCACTTCTTCGGGAACGCTGGCTTCGTTGAGTGCCACGGGGTTCATGGCAGCAACCTGCATGGCTACGTTGTGAGCCTGCTCTTCAGCTTCCTTGTTGGTCTGAACCATGGTGCAGAGCATGTGGCGGCCCATGTGGTCGTATACGGACACGTTGTCGCCTTCGAGGTAGCAGTAGCCGTCGAGTTCCATCTTTTCACCGGTGATACCGCTGCGGTCGGTAACGGCGTCGGCTACGGTGTGTGCGCCCATGGGGAGAGCCTTCACTTCGTCGAGGCTCTTGCACTTTGCTGCAACGGCAGCGTCGAGGATGTCCTGTGCGAGCTTGATGAAGTCGGCGTTCTTTGCCACGAAGTCGGTTTCGCACTTGAGGGCGATGATGGCGGCAAATCCGTTTTCTTTCTTTACGAGCACGGCACCTTCGGCAGCTTCGCGGTCGGAACGCTTGGCAGCTACGGCCTGGCCCTTCTTGCGGATGATTTCGATGGCTTCTTCAATGTTGCCGTTGGATTCGGCAAGTGCCTTCTTGCAGTCGCCGAGACCTGCGCCGGTCATGGCGCGGAGTTTCTTGATATCTTCTAATCCTACTCCCATTGTTGTGGAATTGTTTAGGGGTGCTTTGTAATGGAGAGGCACCCTTGTTGGATGTTTCTGTTGTTGTGATAAAAAAGAAGAGTTCCGGGCTTTTAATCCCGTGCGGTTCCAGATTCCTGTTATTCAAAAGGTTGGATAATGGGACAACTGAACGTTTACGTTGAACTAAAAGCCAAGAACTCTCGTGTTGACTGACTTTACTCAGCAGCAGCTTCGGTAGCGGCGGGAGCTTCTTCCTTCTCTACGCGAGCTTTGGAAGTGCGCTTGTTGCGGGGCTTGGCTTCGCCTTCGCCTGCAGCTTCTGCGTCAACCTTTTCGGCCTTGCGCTCTTCTACGCCTTCTGCGATGGCACCGCAGATAGCGTCGAGGATTACTTCGATGCTCTTGTTAGAGTCGTCGTTGGCGGGGATGACGTAGTCAACTGAGTTGGGGTCGGAGTTGGTGTCAACGATACCGAACACGGGGATACCGAGGCGCTGAGCTTCCTTCACGGCGATGTGCTCCTTGCATACGTCTACGACGAAGAGGGCAGCCGGGAGGCGGGTGAGGTCAGCGATGGAACCGAGGTTCTTCTCCAACTTGGCACGCTGGCGAGTGATCTGGAGGATTTCGCGCTTGGAGAGGTTGGAGTAAGTTCCGTCGTTCATCAACTTGTCGATATTGGCCATTTTCTTCACAGCCTTACGGATGGTGGGGAAGTTGGTGAGCATACCGCCCGGCCAGCGTTCCGTTACGAAAGGCATGTTTACGGACGAAGCCTTGTCGGCTACGACCTGCTTTGCTTGCTTTTTAGTAGCTACGAAGAGGACACGCTTACCCTGCTTGGCGATTGCCTTGAGTGCTTCAGCGCTTTCGTCTACCTTGGCCACGGTCTTGTGGAGGTCGATGATGTGGATGCCGTTGCGCTCCATAAAGATGTAGGGAGCCATGGCGGGGTTCCACTTGCGTTTGAGGTGACCGAAGTGGCAACCTGCTTCGAGAAGGGTGTCGAATGATGTTCTAGACATTTCTAGTGAGTTGTTTTTTTGTTCGTTTACTTTCTTGTGAGTTGTTGTGAGCCCCTTGTCGTGTTCCTTCCAGTAGTGAGGAACGGGGGCGTCAACCAGCCGGCGGGTAGTCGCGCTTATGCTGTGAGCAGCGCAAGTCCAGCCGGTTTAGATACTAAACGTTTATCCAGCAGCAACGGCCGAGAATTAACGTTTGCTGAACTGGAAGCGACGGCGAGCCTTGGGACGACCCGGCTTCTTACGTTCAACGGCACGCGGGTCGCGTGTCATGAAGCCTTCTGCGCGAAGAGCCTTCTTGTCGTCGGCGTTGATCTTCACGAGGGCGCGGGCAATGGCGAGGCGAAGGGCCTGGCTCTGTCCGGTGAAACCGCCACCGCAGAGGTTTACCTTGATGTCGTACTTTTCAGCCACGTCGAGGAGGGTGAGGGGCTGCTTTACGACAAACTGCAGGATGGGAGAGGGGAAGTACTCGGTGAGGTCTCTCTTGTTAATGGTTATTTTGCCAGTACCTTCGGTGAGGAAGATGCGGGCGATGGCGCTCTTGCGACGGCCTAATGCATTAATCATTTCCATGTACTGCTAAGCTTATTTGAGGAGGTTAATATCAATTGCCTTGGGTGACTGAGCCTCGTGCTTGTGCTCTGCACCTTCGTAAACGTAGAGGTTGGTAAGGAGCTTGGCGCCAAGACGGTTCTTGGGGAGCATGCCTTTTACTACGCGGTGGAGGAGCTTGTCGGCACCGTTGGGCTTTGCCATGATGGAAGCGGGAGTGTGTTCGCGCTGACCGCCGGGGTAGCCGGTGTAGGTGAGGTATACGCGGTCCGTCCACTTCTTGCCGGTGAGGCGTACCTTGTCGGCATTGATGATAATGACGTTGTCGCCACAGTCTACGTGCGGAGTGAAGTTGGGCTTGTACTTGCCGCGAAGCAGTTTGGCAACCTTGGTGCAGAGGCGGCCCAGAACCTGGTCGGTAGCGTCAACTACGACCCATTCCTTCTGTGCGGTCTCTTTGTTAGCAGAAATGGTCTTGTAACTTAAAGTGTCCACTTTTGTTTGTTTTAGAAAATGTGTGTAACTACTAATGTTTATCTTTCTCCGTAGCGTTTACCTAACCATCGCGTCTTGGCCAATGTATCAGGCGCGACTATTAAGCTGCGGAGTCGGCGGTTTTGGGGCCGCCAGATAATAATCGGCGTGCAAAAGTACTACTTTTCAGCGATTTGGCAAATGTTGCCTAATCTTTTTGCGCATTTTATGCCTGCTTTTCTTTGTTTTCTTTATGGTGCAGGTACAAAAAGAAACCAGACCAACAGTTCGCGGATGTGCTGTCGGTCTGGCCGTTGTGGTTGCGGAACGGGCGTTATTCTTCGCCGAATTCGTCTTCGTAGTCCATTTGTGCCTGTACGAAGAAGAGGAGGTCTTCAGCGCTGAAGTCGCCCATCTTTTCCTTTTTCGCTTTCTTGGCCAGGTATTCGGCTATGGCTTCCTCGTCGATTTCTATGCATCCGTCTTTGTCGGCGGGTGTGTCGAGTATGCCGCTTTCTGCGTAGTATTCGATGATGAGGTCGAGGAAGTAGTAGAGCGTGTCGTCGTCGAAACGTTCCTGGAGTTCTTGCGGAAGATGGGAGTGGATGTAGGCGATGGCGCGTGCGTCGTCTTGTGCGTCCTGAAGGAGTTCGTCGTCTAGTGAGGCCATGGCTTGGACTTTATGGGGATGTGTAGAAATGGATGTCTTAGAGCAGGGCTTCGAAGAGCGGCTGGAGTTCTTTCTTGGGGGCAGCGCCGACGTGCTTGTTTACCACTTCGCCGTTTTTGATGAAGAGCACGGTGGGCACGTTGCGGATGCCGAATTTGGAGGTGAGCTCGTCGCATTCGTCCACGTCGCACATGCCAACGTTCACTTTACCGTCGTATTCTTCGGCAAGTTCTTTGATGGTGGGAGCGAGCTTCTTGCAGGGACCGCACCATGTGGCTGAGAAATCCAGTACGTAGGGGAGGCCGGCAGCTTCGAGTTCTGCGTAGTTTTGGTCGGTGATGATCTTTTCCATTTTGTATGATTGCTTTCTTTTGTTGTGGTGCAAAGATAGTGCAAGGCGAGCGAAGAAAAAAGGAAAGCCGAAGGTTTTTCTTTTCTCTTCCGAGCCGCCGCCTATCTTGGCGAAGCAAAGTAGTGCAAGGCGAGCGAAGAAAAAAGGAAAGCCGAAGGTTTTTCTTTTCTCTTCCGAGCCGCCGCCTATCTTGGCGAAGCAAAGTAGTGCAAGGCGAGCGAAGAAAAAAGGAAAGCCGAAGGTTTTTCTTTTCTCTTCCGAGCCGCCGCCTATCTTGGCGAAGCAAAGTAGTGCAAGGCGAGCGAAGAAAAAAGGAAAGCCGAAGGTTTTTCTTTTCTCTTCCGAGCCGCCGCCTATCTTGGCGAAGCAAAGTAGTGCAAGGCGAGCGAAGAAAAAAGGAAAGCCGAAGGTTTTTCTTTTCTCTTCCGAGCCGCCCTCCTATGGAGGCGAGCTCTCCCGAACTCGCTTGGGCGGTATTGTCAACGATTTTGTGTGTTTTGCTTCATGCTTGCGTCTAAGCGAGCTCGGGAGAGCTCGCCCCCATAGTGCGGTGCACGTCTTCCCTTATATTATAATGTGTGCAGCGCGACGCGTATCCGTGAATAATTATCTGCGAGCCCAAAACGTTGGGCCCGCAGATAATTTCAACAAGTTGCTTGCTCTTTTCCGGATTCCGCAGGTAGCTCTTTCGCCACACCTTGGATTTTTGCATTGCAACTTTATTATAAGTCTTGGCGTAGTAGTATTTGTAAGTTGAATCTTCTGTTGAATCTTTCAATGCTGAATTTTTCAAAGATTCTTTTGTTTGTATTTTTTTGTTTTTAAATTTGTTGCGAGCTGTTGTTTTTGAATCTATAATAGGTACGATTTGTTTCCAACAACGTAGCGAGTCGCCTGATGGGCTTTGTCCCAATGC
>CAVCAV010000087.1:0-11595 GCA_963600165.1 Christensenella sp. UBA1685
CCTCAAGGGTGTAGCCTTGTTTTATTTGTTTTGAACGTTTTATTTTTAAAAAAAACAAAGCGCAGCGTGATAAAGTGTCTGTGACCCCGCGCAAGCGAAGTCAGGAGACTTCGCCCCCATCGTTCGCCCCTTTCCTCCACACCTCTGCCAAAAATCCTTCAAACCCACCCGAATTTTTTCAATTTGCCAATTTTAAACCCTCAACCTCAAACAAATAGCTGCGAATTGCCTACCTTTGCAAGCACTAAACGGAAATTTTTCAAGCAGAACAGCTTCCTCCACTGAACTAAACAAACCAAAATAACAGCGCTTATGAAGAATTTTACTTTCAAGCCCCTTACCCTCGCTGTGTTCGCCCTTCTCGCCTCGGGAAGCGCCATGGCACAGTACGCACCCGGCGTTCTCGCCGAAACCGCCGCCACCAACCCCAACCACCTCCTCGCCGAAGAAGAGCGCTGGGGCAGCTCCATGGGCGACGCCTCTGGCATCACGCAGCGCACCCTCTACTTCTACGACAACCTCAACCGACTCGTACGCAAGGCAGCCTACGGAAAGGACTACAAAACCGGCGAGTACTCCCTCAGCTACTACTACACCTACAACTACGACGAAGCCGGACGCCTCGCCCTCACCTGCAGCCGCCAGTGGGGACTCTACGACGGCGACGAGTACGGATTCAACACCGCACGCGACTCCGTAAAGTACACCTACAACGACCTCGGCCAAGTGACCCGCAAGACGGAGACCTCCACCTTCTCCGACTACACCTACGACGCCGACGGCAACCTCGTGACCGAAGTGATCACCAACAAGGCCTCAAAGTGGACCGCCGAGAGCGTGCGCCAGACCATCACCTACAGCGGCTACGTGGCCCCCAACTGCCCCACCCACATCGAGAGCGAGGCACGCTCTGAGTACCTCTCCTACAAGAGCGACCAGAAGTTCAACGCCAACAACCAGCTCATCTACACTGACAAGTACACCGAGACCGAAACCACCGGCGACGACGGCAAACCCGTGATCACCAAAAACGTCACCGCCCGCACCGAGTACGGCTACGACGAGGCCACCGGCCGCCAGCTCTACAAGGTGGACTACAGCAAAGCCTTCGAAAACGGCGACCTCATCCCCGCCGACTCCGTGGCCTACACCGTCGACGGCGACGATCCCAACCGCATACGCGAAACCAGCTACACCTGGGACTCCTGGGCCACCACCCCCGCCTGGACAGCCTACAGCACCTACAACGTGGGCGTTTACCGCGACTTCGACCCCTCCGTGTCCGCTAAGCTCGCCGTCACCGCCGTTGAAAACCGCCTGAACAGCAACCGCCTCACCATCACCCTTCCCGAGTGTGCAGCCATCGGCGGCTACAACTTCCAGATCTACCGCGACGGCGACCCCATTGGCCGCGTGGACTTCAACGACGCCGAAAATTTCAACGCCGACGACATGACCTACACCTTCGTGGACAACGCACAGAAGAACGGCCAGCACGACTACTACGTCGTAACCCTCGCCACCGACGAGATGGGCGAAACCGAAACCGCCCTCAACTGCTCCAACCTCGTCACCGTGGACAACTACACCGAGCTGCCCGCACCCACCAACGTGCGCGCCACCGGCTATAAGAAGAGCGGCACCGACAACATCGTCACCATTGCCTGGGACGCTCCCGCCTACACCGACGAGATGGGCTTCCTCCGCTACAACGTGATGATGCAGAACGCCCGCACCGCCGACAACTTCGAAGCCGACGGACAGGCCACCGAGTGGGACGTCAACTTCTACTCCTTCTACGACCAGCGCACCTTCAGCGTGCAGGCTGCCTACACCCTCGGCAAGGTGTCCAGCGAAAGCGTAACGGTGGTGCTCCAGGACGTCATCACCGGCATTGACAACGCCGCCGCCGACAACTCCTCCGCAGCCTTCGACGGCACCACCTTCCGCCTTGGCGCCAAGGCCAACCTCAAGGTGTTCAACACCGCCGGCCAGGCCGTAGCAGCCGCCTCCGACGCCACCTCCGTAAGCCTCCAGACCCTCCCCAAAGGCACCTACATCATCTCTGCCGAAAACGGCGGAAAGGTAAGCGCCTACAAGGTGGTACGATAGTTCCTCTTTGCCGCTCTATGCCGCTTATGGGGGCGACGATTGAATCGTCGCGCTCTACACGATTATGCTGTTGTTCTTTCCTCATATTGACACAATTGTCAGCCGTGTAGAACGCGACGTTTCAAACGTCGCCCCCATAAGCGGTGCAAAGCGCACCTCATTTACATATTAGGGTGGTTCTATAAATTACCACCGTATAATGGACAAATTCGCTCAATTTGCGTTTTGTCATCTTTCGTGCTCTTTTCCGCTCAAATTGCTTGTTCGCTCAGTCGCATAGCCCGCTATGCTCCTTCGTTCACAAACAATTTGAACGAAAAATAGCACCGAAATCTGACAAAGCTAATTTATAGAACCACCCATTAGCAAAGCATCATACATTTGCACATTTGCATATTTGCACATTTGCACATTCGCGAAGCGATTTTTTCTCCCCAAAATAACATTCACACCTCACACCACAGATGAAAAGAGTTTATGCCTCTCTCTGCGCTGCCCTCCTCGGTCTGGGCAGCCTTCAGGCACAGCGCGGGCCCCTCATCCTCAACAGCCTCGCCGAATACCACGTGAGCAACCTTTCCCCCAACGGCGAATGGGCTTGCGGATGGTTTGAGAACTACAGCTACCAGGCCTATGCCTTCCGCTGGAACCTCAAGACCAACAACGTAGAAATCCTCAGCAACGACGACGTGGAAAGCTGCGCCTTCGACGTGTCCAACAACGGCGTGGTCTGCGGATGGTTCTACGACGCCACCGCCACCGCCAACGGTGCCAAAGCACAGAGCGCCGGCTACTGGGACGGCAAGTGGCACTCCCTCCCCAACGTCAACAACGAAGCCGCATCCACCGTCGACGGCGTGACGCGTGCCCGCGCCATCAGTCCCGACGGACACTTCGTGGGCGGACTCGCTCAGGACTGGGGCGCTGCCGTAGTGTGGAAGGACGGACAGATTTTCCAGACACAGTCCGTTGTCAACACCCTCGTGGGCAACGGCAACGACGTCTACGCCGTTTCGTCCGACGGCACCATGATGGCCGGCTGGGCCACCCCTTCCAACTCCACTTACATCTACGAACGCGTGCCCATCCTCTGGCGTCAGGGCAAGGACCCCGTTTGGCTCGCCGACGACTCCTTCGCCGGCTATAGCTACGCCCGTGCCTTCTCTTCCAACGACCGCTGGCTCCTCTACTGGGGCGGATATGTCGAAGACTCCTCCATGCCCTACGGCGTAGGTCTCAACGCCATCTACGACACGCAGACCGACACGCGCATTGCCGTGCCCTGCATGGCCGACGACGGCGCCGACCTCGAACTCTGCGACATCAACGCCAACGGAACCGCCGTAGGCCGCGGCACGTTCACCTACAAGTTCGACGGCGAGGAAGCCGACAGCGTGGTCAGCACCCTCGTCATGTACAAGGACGGCAAAACGCTCGACCTCGTGAACTATCTGAAGGAACACGGCGTGGACGTAGCGAAGCTCCCCGGCTATGTGGAAGCCACCTCGTGCGCCGGCATTTCCGACGACGAGAAGACCTTCGCAATCTACTACACCGACGAAAACTACGGCACACGTTCCGCCATCATCAAGCTCGACCAGCAACTCACGCAGCTGCCCCCCGTGCAGCTCGCCGCCCGCACCCTTCCCGGCACGCAGAGCGTTCGCCTCACCTGGGAAGAACCCCTCGCCGGCGCTTCCGACGTGAAGAGCTACGAGGTGTATCGCGGCGCCGAGAAGGTAGGCACCTGCCAGCCCACCGACCGCTTCTTCTTCGACGGCCCCTTGGCCAACGGCTCCTACACCTACACCGTGAAGGCCGTCTACGCCGAAGGCGCGAGCGAGAGCAGCGAAGCCGTTTCGGCCGAAGTCACCACGAAAGCCCTTCAGACACCCACGCGCCTCACCGCCCGCCAGACGCGCCTCTCCAGCGCCCGTCTGCAGTGGGAACAGCCCCAGAGCAACCTCACGGTGAAGAACTTCTACTCCACGGACGACGAAATCACCGGTTTCGGCGGCGGTGCCAACGACTTCGAGTGCGCGCTCCGTTTTCCCGCCACCGAAATGGCACTCTACACCTCACAGAAACTCTCCGCCGTAAGCTTCTACCCTATGAGCGAGCAGAAGGCGTGGACCGTCAACGTCTACACCAAAACCCCCAACGGCAACGACCTCACCCTCCTTGCCTCGCAGCCCGTGAGCCAGACGCTCTCCTACGGTAAGAAAAACACCGTGCAGCTCGTCAATCCGCTCACCGTTCCCGCAGGTAAGGACCTCTACGTGGCCGTGAAGGTCAACGTCGACGCCACCAGCACACAGGCTTCCACCAACGTGGTGGGTCAGGTGTACGGACTCTGCGAAGCCGGATTCTCCGACATGGTGCGCCAGGCCACCGAAGCCGATTTCTACTCCGTCTACGAGTCTGCACAGCAGAGCGGTTCGCTCTTTGCCGTCACCTGGGCCATGGACGCCATCTTCTCGCCCGAAGGCACGGCCGACAACGTGGACATCATTGACCACTACGCACTTAGCATCGACGGCGCCGAAGCCGGACAGACCACCGGCCTCTCCTACGAAACCGGCGCCATGAGCGAAGGCACACACACACTCGGCGTGGCTGCCGTGTATGCCTCAGGCCAGACGTCAGCTCCCGCCACGGTGAGCCTCGACGTGAAGCCCAACGAAGATTTCTACAAGGGCATCTCCGCCGTCAGCGTGACGAAGGTGGGCGAAAAGAGCGTGCGTGCCGACTGGGACGTTCCCACCGATGCCGACAACACCGTCATCTCCTACGCCCAGGGCAACATGAAGCAGGGCGTCACGGGCAACTCCGACGTCAACTACAGCTACATGGCGGCGGCCGACTTCACGCCCTCTTACCTCCATTCCTATGAAGGCTACAAGGTGACGGCGCTCCGCTATATGCCCCTCTGCGATGCCGTCTACACCCTCACGCTCCAGTGCGACGGCGTGGACGTGGCCGTGGCCGAACCCGAGGACTACAACCTCAACACGTGGAACAGCGTGAAGCTCTCTTCGCCCGTCACCATAGAGGCCGGAAAGACCTACCGCCTCATTGTGGACTGCTACGACGTGGAAACGGAGAAGTCGCCCCTTCCCATCGACGACATGCCCGAGTTCTCCGGCGTTTCGAACCTCCTCTCCACCGACAGCGGCAAGAACTTCTCTTCGCTCTACGACAACGCTGCGCTCCACGGCAATTGGATGATCGGCTTCGAAGTGGAGAGCGCCGACAAGCGCGCACTTCCCGTGGAAGGCTACGACATCTATGTGGACCGCAAGAAGGTAAACGCCGAGACGGTCACCACCAACTCCTACGTGCACGAAATGGCTGAGGCCGACACGCGTTCCCACACGCTCCGCGTCGATGCCGTCTACGACGTGAAAGGCACTGTGCGCGGCACCGCCGTGTTCTTCTCCCTTTCCACCTCGGGCATCAGCGACGCCACCGTGGCTTCCCTCAGCGTGGACCGCAAGGGTTCCGTCCTCTGCGTGACGGGTGCCGACGTGAAGGCCCTCGCCCTCGTCAATGCCGCAGGCCAGACGGCCAAGCAGGCCGCGGGCGCTGAAATCGACGTCACCGCTCTCCCCGCCGGTGCCTACGTGCTCACCGTTCAGCTCGCCTCCGGCAAGGTGCTCACCCAGAAGTTGCTCCTCAAGTAACCTCCTCCTCCCCGCATCCCCTTGCGCCCTCGGCGCAACGCATACAAAAAATCCCCGGACACACATCCTGCAAAGGATATGCGTCCGGGGATTTTTTTGTCCTTATCTTCAGTAGTTGAACATGGGGGCGAGCGAACGATGGGGGCGAAGTCTCCTGACTTCGCGCTCTACACGGCGCTGCGCGAATGTGCAAATATGCAAATGTGCAAATATGCAAATGATCTGCGCTTTCCACCTTCTATGGGGGCGACGATTAAATCGTCGCGCTCTACACGGCGCTACGCGAATGTGCAAATGTGCAAATATGCAAATGTGCAAATGATCTGCGCTTTGCACCCTCTATGGAGGCGACGATTAAATCGTCGCGCTCTACACGGCTTCGCCTATTATAGCGCCTTTCCCCCCGCAGCGAGCTCGGGAGAGCTCGCCCCCATAGAGGGCGCTACCGCTGCAAAGCATCTTGCGTAATGTTCAAAACACCGTGATGTACTCAAATAGCCAAGCATAACGGCACTGCACCCAGAAAACCCAGCACAATGTCTATCCCTTCTTCCCCCTCCGTTTCTTCCAAAACGTCAGCGCGATGCGGATGTCGTCATACGGCACTTTCTCGTTCAAGTCCTGGAAAATGGGCGTCAGCGAAGTGTCGTCCGCCACGGCATGGGTGGAAAAATACTGGCGCAGAAGGGCAATGTTTTCCGCCGAAACGAAGTCCTCCATGCGGATGGCCTCGTCGTCGGCATAGCGGAGAAGGTGCGAGATGATGGTGCTGCGCTTCAGCGAACGGAGTTCGCAAATCTCTTCCACGCTGCGTCCGGCTTTGTAGAGGTCGTAGCTTTCCTCCCACGTCTTCTTCTTCGGCTCGGCTGCCGCGCGCTCGCGCTGACGGCGCTGCTTCTCCGTTTCGAAAGGTAGGGGCGTGTCGGGTTCAAGCACGCGGCCTTCGTTCACGTCCGTCTTGTAACGCTGGATAAGGTTGAGAATTTCCGTGCCGTAGCGCTCCAGCGACTTTGTGCCGAAGTAGGGCACGCGGCAAAGCTGGGCGGCGTTGTCGGGAGCCATGTTGGCAAGGCTGAGCATGGCATTGGTGGAGATGACGCTTGAGGCTGCCACGTCGAGCTCCTCCGTCTTCTGCTTGCGCCACGCACGGAGGCGGGCGTAGAGCTCGGGGCGGCGAATGTCGCTCGGCACCTGGGCATGAGCCGTGGCTTCGCCGTTTTTCTTTGTCGTCTTCAACTTTCCGCTCTCGGCAGCAAGCATGAATTTCGCGCGGTGGTCGAGATAGCTTTTTACGGAAAATCCGTGGCGGGCAACGTACTCAAGAAGAAGAACGTGCACTTCGAGGTCGGTCGTAAGCTCTTCCTTCGCCGCGGCCATGCGTTTGGCTGCCACGGCATTGCCTATCTCCACGTCGAGACTGGGCAACACGCTCTGCACCTTCACAAGCTCTTCCTTGAAATAGGCAGCTCCTTTCTGCAGGCGGGCCTGGAGCTCGGGCGAACTGAGGTCGCCTTCGCATTCGCCCAGCATGCGTTCGTACTGGAACTGGAACTTGAGCGCCACGTCGGGCACGGCTTTTTTGTAACCCTCCACAAAACCTTGCAGCATGCGCGCAAGCTCGCCGTAAACGTTGTAGAGAAATTCCTGAAACACGCGGTTGACGGTCTCCAGTCCGTACGTCTCGCGGTGGAACGTGTAGAGATTCTTGAGGAGCGACACGCCGTAGCTGTTTTTCAGGCTGAGAAGTTTTCCGTCGTCGATGCGGTGGGCGCGCATGTCGGCATTGAAGGCGTCGATGTGGCTGTCCGCTATCACGGCAGAGGCGGGAATGGGCGAGGTGAGCGTGATGCCCTCCAGCGTGCGGCAGCGGCTGAGCGCCACGTACGTCTGGCCGTGGGCAAAGGCGCCGGCCGCGTTGATGACCACGCGGTCGAACGTCAGGCCCTGGCTTTTGTGGATGGTGATGGCCCATGCCAGTTTCACGGGATACTGCTGGAAAGTTCCCTCCGTCACTTCCTCTATCTCCTGCGTGTCGTTGTTGAGCACGTAGCGCGTGTTTTCCCACGTCTCTATGGGCACGTCGATCTCCGCCGCGCCTTTCTGGTCGGGACGCACGCGGAAACCTTTTTCCGTGATGAGCGTGACGTGGCCGATCATGCCGTTGAAGTAGCGTTTCTCGGCATCGTTTTTCACAAACATCACCTGTGCGCCCTGCTTCAGTACGAGGGTTTCTTCAGTAGGATAGGAGAGTTCGGGAAACTTGCCTTTCACTTCCGCCCTGTAACTGAAAGCCTGGCTCGGAAGCGTGTTGAGTTCGCCCTGATTGATCTGGTGCGCCTGCCAGTTGTGCGTAACGAGCTGGATGGCGCCGTCGTTGGGCGTAGGGCGGTAGTTGGGCACGTAACGTTCGTTGAGCTTCGCCAAAACATCGGGCGTCACGTGGCCCTCGCGCACGCTGTTGAGCAGCGACAAAAAGCCGGCGTCCGTCTGGCGGTATACCGTCTGAAGCTCCACTGTGGCATAGTTAGTCTGCCGAAGGGCGCGCGAGGAAAAGAAATAGGGCGTCTCGTAGTAAGCCGAGAGCATCTGCCACTCTTCGTCCTTCACCACGGGCGCAAGCTGCTGAAGGTCGCCGATGAGAAGCAGCTGCACGCCGCCGAAGGGCTTGCTGTTGCGACGGTAGCGCCGCAAGGCGTCGTCTACGGCATCGAGCAGGTCGGCACGTACCATACTGATCTCGTCAATGACCATGAGGTCGACACTGCGGATGAGCTTCAGCTTCTGCTTGTTCATGGCGAAGCGCTTCTCCTTGCTGTTGAACGAAGTGCCGGGCACATAAGGCGAAAACGGTAGCTGGAAAAACGAATGGAGCGTCACGCCGCCCGCATTGATGGCGGCAATGCCCGTAGGAGCGAGCACCACCATGCGCTTCGGAGAGTCGGCACGCAGACGGCGTAGGAACGTCGTCTTACCCGTGCCGGCCCGGCCGGTAAGGAAAAGGCTTGTGTCGGTAAATTCTATGATTTGCCGCGCAGTTTCTATCTCGGGATTTTCCATAGGAAAGGGGATTGTCGGAAGGAATTAAGGGTTAGTGAGTTTTTGTTCCGCATTGGCATCGCTTCCGCCCGAGCTCTCGCGGCCGTAAGCGTCGACGGCGGTCACCACGTAGCGGCTGTGGCGAAGGACGGGAAGGGAAAGCGTGGTTTCGAAGCTGTTTGCCGTTTGGCGCACGGAGAGAAGGCGCGTGCCGTGCACGGAGTCTACGCGGTAAACGTTGTAGCGGACGGGCGAGGAGGCTTCCACTTTGTTCCACTTGAGCGTGAGGTGCAAGCCTTTCAGCTGTTGTTCCACTTTCGGCGCTTCAAGTTCGCCGTCCGGTGCACCGGCCATCGGCGGCACAAGGGCGGGCTGGGCGTAGAAGTCGTCGTGGAGCCACGAGTAGAGACCTTTTACGTTGGCGAGCAGAAACTTGGCGCGGAAGAAAGCCTGCCCGCCCAACTGTTGGCTTCGCGCCACTTGCAGCTGGCGCTCCACGGTGAGCAGCGGCCAGTTTTTCTCCTTCTCCGAAAGGAAATAAATGCCAAGGCCGGGCACCACGTCGCGACCCGCATCGTGCTCGTGCCAGTCGGCAAGGAAGGGATAGTAATGGTCGCCGTCGAAATACATCATGGGAAAGAGCATGTCCATCCAACCTTCGCGAAGCCAGCGCTGGGCGTCCTGCGAAACGGCATCGCGGGCGTTCCAGCCGCGCGAGGAATAGCGTGCGAGGTCGGCAAACTTGCCCACGGGCGAACAGCTGAGCTTAATCCACGGACGAACGGCTTTCACGGCATCATGAACGGCTTTCACGCAGCGGTTTACGTTGTCGGTGCGCCAAGCCTTGCGGTCGGTCTGGCCTTTTCCGTAGCGCGAGAAGGTGCGGTCGTCGTTGAACGGAATGCCGGGCTCGGGATAGCGGATGTAGTCGAGGTGAATGCCGTCGACATCGTAGTTTTTCGCAATTTCCTCACACATCCTGGCGAGATAGTCTGCCGTGCCGGGTACACCGGGGTCCATCATCCATTGCTCGCCGCAGCGTTGCACGAGTTCGGGGTGCGCATTGGGGAGCGCGCGTTTGCCCAGCTGCTTCACCACGTTGGCTTTGCAGACGGGAAAAGCCACCACCCAGGCGTGACACTCCATGCCGCGCTTGTGACACTCGGCTACGGCAAAGGCCAGAGGGTCGTAGGAAGGGGCCACGCCGGGCTTTCCTGAAAAAACGCCGTCCCACGGCTCAACGGCGGAAGGGTAGGCCGTGGTGCCGCGGAGGCGGGCCTGGAAAAGCACCGTGTTGATGCCCACGTCGCGAAGGCGGTCGAGCATGCGGCAAAGGCTTTCCTGCTGCACTTTCGCCTCTGCTGCGGTGGCGGCAGGGCGCGAAGGCCAGTCGAGTCCCATGAGCGTGGTGAGCCAAACGGCGCGAATTTCATAGCGCACGTCGCTTGTGACGGGAGAAACGTTCGGACGGTTGACGACGTCTGCTGCCGTGGCGCGGAGCGGGCCAAAAGCCAGCGCGGCAAGGCAGAGCGTGCGGAGCAGACGGAGAGTTCCGGAAAATGTCATTGTGAAATTTTGGGCTATATACGTTGCGCTGCGTTTTTTGGCGCAGCCTGTTATCGCGTAAGGTTATAAAGTGCCTGCACCACGCCTCGCGGTGTGCCTTGGCTCACAGCTTTGTCCAAGTCGCGGCGCGCGGCGGCTTTCTCGCCCATGCCGATGAGGCAGCGTGCGCGTTCAATGAGCCAGTTGCTCTCGCAGGGCTGGAGTTTTACGAGCGTGTCGTAGTCGCCGCAAGCGAGGGTGTAGAGCTGCTGGTCGTATTCCATTTGTGCACGCGTGGAGATGGCGTCGGCGTTGTCGGGGTGAGCCGCCACGATGAAGTTGAGTTTGTTGAGCGCCTCCTTCGGCTGGCCCATCCGGCACAGGCAAAGGGCGTCGAGCACCTGTGCATTTTCGTTTTCGGGGCAGAGTTTCAGCAGTTTCTCCGTGTTGGCTTTTGCGTCGGGGTAGCGGCGCAGCTGGTAGAGCGCTGCCGCTTTGATGAAGAGCGCGCGGTTGCACGTTTCCTGCGTGACGGTGGAATATCGCGTGTCGATAGGCATGAGCGTTTCGGCATCGCTGACGGCTTCGGAAGCCTTGCCGAGCTGCAGGTTGGCTTCGGCGCGCGAGAGCCGGGCATCGTGGTAGTCGGGATGCTCGTCGAGAATGGAGGTGAGGCTTTTCACGGCTTGCGCCAACTGTCCGCGCGCCACCTCAATGAGGGCGAGGTTGTAACGGATCACGTGGTTGCCGGCAGCTTCGGGCCGCAGTTTCAGACAAGCTTTGAAAAGTTCTTCCGCTTCGCGCAGCGAGTCGGTGCTGAGTGCCGAAAAGGCGCGACGCAGATTGTCGGTGTATTGCAGCGAATCGGCGCGGTATTTGGCTTCGCTGCCGTTCTCGCGACGGTAGTCGTCGGCGTTTTTCGAGCGTACCTTGCCGCCGCGGTTCAGCTCGATGATGGTTTGCGAGTAAGCCGCGGAGGAAAAAAAGGCAAGGAGCAAAATGAAAAGGTAACGCTTCATGCGGTTCGTAGTTATGGGCAGAAGATGTTTTTTACCTAAAAAAAGAAACGAAAAAGCCGAAGCGTTCATGCCAGCGGCGCGAACCGGGCATGAAGCTTCGGTAGAGTGGTTACGGCAGGGCTTCGTTTCCCGACCTTAGCCGTTTAGGGTGGTTCTATAAATTACCACCGAATTATGGGCAAGTTCGCTCAAGTAGCGTT
>CAVCAV010000088.1:0-5138 GCA_963600165.1 Christensenella sp. UBA1685
CATTTGCACATCTGCACATTTGCACATTCGCGCGCAAGCGCGTCACTCTGCCTTCACCGACAGCGCCGTCACGCGGCTCTTGAACTGTCCGGCCTGGCGCAGCGGAAAGACGAGCGTGCGCTGGTAGTAGATCTGGTCGGTGGGCTGGTAGACCACGGGCTCGTAGGTGTACGTGCCCTTCACCTGATAGTGGGCACGGTCCTGGTCGCGCATCACGTAGAGCGTCTTCGGACCGAGTTCTTCCTTCAACTCTCCGTCCACATAAAGGCGCGTCACCTTGTTCGTCCCCTCAATGGTGAGCTTGTGCGTCTCGCCCACGGGGATGCGGTAGTTGAAGAGGTTGCGGTAGCCCTCGTGCTCAAAAGCCAGTTTACCTTGCTCGGGGTCGGAGAGATACACCACGGCACTCGACGAACGGAACAGTTCCGTGCCCTTCGTCTCTTCCTTGCCCTCAACGGTGAAGTTCACGGCATAGTTGTAGCCGATTTCCTCCACGGAAAGTTTCTCACCCGGCACGACTTCGGCTTTCTCAAAGACCACCTTGCCCGGCTGGCCCAAGCGGCCCAATTCGTTCACGCCCGGAGCTTCGCTCAAGGCGCTGCGCTTGGCGTCGAAGTCGGCATAAGGCAGTGCGGTGAGTTTTCCCGTCCAGCACTTCACAGCGAGCGTCTGAAGGGCGGGGAACACGCGGTGGTGTACGTCCTTCGTGGTGATGCCGTTGCCGGCATGGTCGTTCCACACGGCAAACATGCCGCCGAGGATGTCGGGGTCGTTCTCCTCAAACGTCTGGTTGCCGATGACCGCCGGCGTGTAGTGTTCGTAGAGATACTGCGTGTTGAGGTAGTCGTAGTAATAGCCCGCAGCGGGCACAATGTAGGTAAGGCCGTCGGGGATGCTGATGAGTTTGTAACCCTGCTTCTTCATCTCGGCGGGGTCGGCATAGCCGTTGTACCAGATGTCCATCACCACGTTTTTCGACTTCACGGGGGTGGTGCCGTTGGCGTGGGTAAGGGCGCCCCACAGCACGGCCTGCTTGCCGTAGCTCTCGACGAGGCGGATATAGTGGTCGGTGTAGGCACGGAACTGTTCAACCACCTCTTTCTTGGCGTTGGAATATTCGTCAGTACCGATGTGGACGCGCGGACCGCGGAACACGGGGTCCTTTCCGCCGATGTATTCTTTCCACAGAGCGTCCATGAACTTGTAGGTCTCGGGATTGGCGAGGTCGAGGTGGTCCATGCCGTAGTCCTTGCTGCCTATTTCTGGCTTGTACTGGGTGAAGGCGAGGGAATGGGCGGGGGCGTCGAACTCGGGAATGATTTCCACGCCGTTGGCTTCGGCGAGTTTCTGAAGGTCGATGAACTCGGCCTTGGTGTACGAACCGTCCTTGGCGGTGAGTCCGGGATAGGTGTCGCACTCGAGGCGGAAGGCGGCCTGCGTCTTGCTCCAGTCGTTGCCGAAGTACTGACGGAAGCCGTTGTCGTTGAGATGCACCTGAAGGGTGTTCATCTTATAATAGGCCATCACCTTGGTGAGGTTGCGCAGGTAGCTCATGGGAATGTACTTGCGTCCGCAGTCTATCATGAAACCGCGGAGGCCGTATTGCGGAATGTCGGTAGTGGTTCCCTTCGGCAGTTCGGCACCATGGCCCTGTTCGAGCAACTGAAGCAGCGTGCGCGTTCCCCAAAAGAGGCCGCGTTCGGTGGAGGCGGTGAGTTCTACGTTCTCGCCAATCTTGAGCGTGTAGCCTTCGTCGCCGAGTTTCTTGTCGGCACGGAGCGAGAGCACGACGTCGCCCTTTTGGGCACGACCGCCCACAATGGTCTGACGTTGTCCGAACATGGTTTGGAAATCGGCAGCCCAGGCTTCAGCCACGGCGCGTGCCTTGCTGCTTTTCACGATGACGCGGCCCGAAAGCGCAGTCTGGCCTTCAGCACCTGTCCACGAAGTGAGTTCGGGAATGACGAAAGGTTTCGGATTGACGTCGGCCCAAAGCGAGCCCACTCCGAGCGTGCAACCTACGAGCAGTGCCATGAGGCGTACACGGAAAGAATTCTTTTTCATGCTTTTCAAAAGTTGATATTAGGGTGGAGAATATATGTGCAAAGTTACGAATGCTGAGCGAATTGGCAAATGTGGGCCCTCGGGGATGCATTTGCCAATTAAACCATCATTCGTAACTTTGCACAAAATCCGTTTTCACTCTATGTCATCAACCATTTGCGCCATAGCCACTCCCGCCGGAGGGGCAATAGGTCTTGTCCGCGTGAGCGGAAGCGAGGCCGTAAGCATCACGTCGTCCATCTTCGTTCCCCAAAGCGGCACGCCTTTGACAGAACGCAAGGCAAACTCGCTCACCTTCGGCCGCATTGTCGACCCCACAAGCGGCGAAACCGTAGACGAGGTGCTCGTCAGCCTGTTCCGCGCGCCCCATTCCTACACGGGAGAGGACGCCACGGAGATTTCGTGCCACGGTTCGGCCTACATCCTCGCACGCGTCGTGCAACTCCTTATTGAAGGCGGCTGCGTAATGGCACAGCCGGGCGAATATACCCAACGCGCCTTCCTCAACGGCAAGATGGACCTCAGCCAGGCCGAAGCCGTGGCCGACCTCATTGCTTCCACCACCGCCGCCAACCACCGCATGGCCATGCAGCAACTCCGCGGCACGTTCAGCAAACGCCTCAACGAACTGCGCGACAAGTTGCTCCACCTCACCTCCCTCATGGAACTCGAACTCGACTTCTCGGACCACGAGGAACTGGAATTTGCCGACCGCAGCGAACTCCTCGCCATTGCCACCGACGCCGAAGCCCACATTGCGCGCCTTTGCGACTCGTTCCGCCTGGGCAACGCCCTCAAGCGCGGCGTGCCCGTAGCCATCGTGGGCGAAACGAACGCTGGAAAGTCCACCCTCCTCAACGCCCTCGTGGGCGAAGAACGTGCACTGGTGAGCGACGTACACGGCACCACGCGCGACACCGTGGAAGAAAGCGTCAACCTCGGCGGCACCCTCGTGCGCTTCATCGACACTGCGGGCATCCGCGACACCGACGACGTGGTGGAACGCATGGGCATCGAGCGCACCTTCCGCAAGATGGAGGAAGCCGACATTGTGGTGTGGCTGCTCGACGCTTCGGACATGAACCGCCAGTATGCCCAACTCTGCTTGCGCATCTTCGACGCCACAGCCGACAAGCGCCTCATAGCCGTGGTGAACAAAGCTGACCTCCTCTCCCCCACCCTCATAGACCAAGCCGCCAGCCTCGGCGAACGCTCCGACGTCATCAACGAACGGGCCACTGCTGCCTCATTGGACAAAGCCTCAGCCTCATTGGGCGAAGCCCCGACCACATTGGGAGTAGTAGCCTCAACCGCCTCGGGAGTTGCAGCCCAATCCGCTTCTTCCACTATCGTTTCAGGAGAAGAACAGTCCGACATCACCTTGCCCCTTCCTCTCGGCACGCCTCTGCTTTACATCAGTGCGCAGAGCGAAGCCGACGTAGACCGTTTCCGCACCGTTCTGTCCGACACGGTGCAGCATCTCACCGCCCAGCGTTCGTCGGACGACGTCATCGTGAGCAATGCCCGCCACTACGAAGCCCTCTCTTCTGCCCGCGAAGCCCTTCAGCGCGTAATCGACGGTCTCCACACGCAGCTCTCCGGCGACTTCATCAGCCAAGACCTCCGCGAGTGTCTCCACCACCTCTCCACCATCGTGGGCGAAGTAACCTCCAACGACATTCTCCAAAACATTTTCCACCACTTCTGCATCGGAAAGTGATTGCCGGAAAGTGAGAAGGCTTCCCACATATTGGCGTGAAGCCATTATTTTGGAGCTATACACAAAAGCATCCGTGACGCCCCTCATGCGAACTCAGGAGAGTTCGCCCCCATAGGAGGTGGCGCCACGGATGCTTTTGTATGCTTTGCGAAACGACGGTGCACGCTGTTGTGTACTGCGTGCGTGTCGATATATGCACTTCAATCTGCGCATTTGTCATATACAGCCAGTCCCTTAGCCGTAAGAAGGTAATTCTGGCGAGGATGGCGTGGCGATTCGGGATATTTTAATTTTACCAAGCCTTCTTTGATGGCTGGTGCAAGAGAATATTCAAGGAAGTTGGGACGGTTTTTCAAACCTACATCCGCCATCATTTCCTGTACACTTTTTTCTTCAGCTCCAATAGTCTTTATCAACCGCTTGACGTTTTCAGGCAATGCAAACATCAGACTTTCCAAACTTGTATGGGTACTTGTATGGGTGCTTGTATGGGCCTCGCCGCTATTGGCGTAGCCTATCAGCATAAATCGGTTCTTCAACTCATGGTTTTCACCCAACATCAAATTACGGAAGAACTTAACGAGGTTTCTGCCATATTATGGTATTTGTAGTGCAAAGATAATGGAAACGAGCAGAAAGAGGGCGAAAAACTCCACTAGGCGGAGGATGAAATTGCATAGGGGGACGGTGAAGGGGGCTAGGGCGTTTGTTTTCATGGCTTTGTAGTAAGGGGTAGTGTGGGCGAACGATGGGGGCAAGCGATGGGGTGAGCTCTCCCGACTTCGCGTTCTACACGGCTTGCACGCTCTATGGGGGCGACGTTTGAAACGTCGCGTTCCATACGGCAAAAGTTACTCGTGCGGCGAAGCGAAGTCAGGAGACTTCGCCCCCATGCGCTTGCGCCCTCAATGCTCGATTATTCATCGTGTAGAGCGCGACGTTTCAAACGTCGCCTCCATAGAAGGCACAAGTCGCTCTTTTCGTACTACAAAGTTTTTTTGTCCATTTTCAGAAACTCAAAGAAACGGCTTTTTTGCTGCCACTCATTTTTCATCAGTTAAACTATGGGGCAAAAGCGCCCTTTCTTGCGCGCACGCGCGCGTACACCGAAGTTTGTGCAAACTGCTGTCAGCCTTCAGCGGCGAAGCGAAGTCGGGAGACTTCGCCCCCATCGCTCGCCCCCATCGTTCGTACGCAGATGAAGGCTGACAGCAACTTGCACAAACTTTGGTGTACGCGCGCGTGCGCGCGAGAAATGCGGCAGAAAGTATGGAAAAGGGACTCTTCCTCTCTCTGCCAACAAATGCAAAAAACTTTCTGCGAGCCCAACGCGTTGGGTAAGGCGCAAATTCCG
>CAVCAV010000088.1:5148-11546 GCA_963600165.1 Christensenella sp. UBA1685
ATTCCGATTTGCTCAGAAAAAAACTCATGGAAAGAGCGGAGGGAGAAAGCCTTCCACTCTTTCCATGAGTTTTGAGTTGGTCTATTTTTTAAAAATATCAGTGCCAGAGGCGGCTGACGATTTTCTTGGCGCGCTCGGTGCGGCTGGGAGCGATCCGGCCATAGCCGTAGCCGTAGCCGTTGTTGTAGCGGGCAATGTTTCCGTCGGCGTCGTTGAGCACGAAGCAGATGTTTTTGATGCGCTTCTCCTCGTACATCGTTTCGAGGATGGGGAGCACCTCGCGTTTCTGCATGCCGAGGCGGATGACGTAGAGCGTGGTGTCGGCTACGCGGTTCACAATGTTGGCATCGGCCACGGCAAAGAAGGGGGTGGTGTCGATGATGATGTGGTCGTAGCGCTGGCGGAGTTCGGCAATGAGCGTTTCCAGACGCTCGGACATGAGAATCTCTGCCGGGTTGGGCGGCATGGGACCTGCGGGCACAAGGTCAATGCCGTTGCCGAGGGCGTCGTGGCGGATGGCTTCGTCGACGTGGATGAGTTCGTCGGTGAGATAGGTGGAAAGACCTATGTGGGCGTGTAGGCCCTTGCTGAGCGTGCGCTTGCGGATGTCGGCGTCGACGACCACCACCTTCTTGCCCGCCATGGCAAGGATGTAGGCGAGGTTTCGCGTGACGAAGGTCTTGCCCTGTGCCGGGGTGGTGGACGTGGTCATGATGACCTGCGACTTGCTGCGCATGAAGCCCAGCGAGAAACGCAGCAGACGGAAGGCCTCGACGATGGGGGCGTCGGACGATATGGTGCTGATGTCAGCATTTTCCTTGGCTGCCTTGAGGTGGGGAATCTCGCCGAGGACGGGAATGTCGGTGGCTTTTTCCACTTCGCTGCGGTTGTGTATGCTGACGTCGAGCGTGCGGATGAGCCAGATGATGGCGGAGGGGATGAGCACGCCTATGGCAAGGCTGATGAGCAGGATGATGCGGGCACGGGGGCTTACGGGATGGTCGCTGCCGAGGGGACCTTCAACGAGGCGCACATTGGCTTCGCTCACGGCTTGCTGGAGGGCCACCTCCTCACGCTTCTGGAGCAGATAGTTGTAGAGGCTTTCCTTGAGCGACTGCTGGCGCTTGATGTCGATGCCCTGCTTCTCCTGTTCGGGGGCGGAGGCTATCTTGCCTGAGATGACGCTCTCGTTGGCCTGGGCGTCCTTGAGGCGGAGCTGCAGGGAGGCGATGTAGTTGTGGATGGAGGCGGCCACGGTCTGGCGCATTTGGGCGAGCTGGCGGTCGAAGTCGCGCACGATGGCCACTTGTTCGCTGGAGTTGCCCACGGCACGGTTGCGCTGGTTCATCACTTCGTTGTACTGCTGCACCTGGGTGTTGAACGAAGCGTCGCCTATGCTGAGCGCGGGGATGAGGTCGTGGTCGTTGGCGTGGTTGTTGATGTAGTCGGAGAGGTAGCGGGCCACGTTGAGCTGCGTTTCGATCTGCAGACTCTGTTCGCGGGCGTCGAGGGTCTGGTCGGCCATGGCTTTGGCGGCGCTTTCGTAGTCGACAATCTGGTTGCGGCGCTTGAAGTCGGCAAGGCGGTCTTCCACGTTGGAGAGTTCGCCACCGATGAGGGCGATGCGGTTGTCGATGAACTTGGCGGTGTTTTCGGCCACGTGGTTTTTGTTGTCGACCACGTCTTCCTTGTACACGTCGAAGAGCGTGTTGAGCATGTCGGTGGCGCGGTCGGCGTTGATGTTGCTGCAGGTGAGCACAATGAGCGACGACTCCTTGTCGTACTCCTCAGCCGTGATACTGCCGGCGTAGGCCCGTGCGGCTACGTCGAGGGGCATGCGCGTGACTTGTATTTCCTGGTCTTTCCACAGGTTGAAGGCCCGCGAGCGGACAATGCTGAGCGGACCGGCGGGGGTGTTGACCATCTGTCCGAGCGTGGCTTGGACGTCGGGCAGCTTGTTGCCCTTGCTGTCGGTGAGGCCGGTGATGGCGCAGGTGTTCTCGCCCGTTTTCTTCACGGTGAACGAAACGCCCTTCTTGCCTTTTGCCGGACGCTGGAAGAGCACTTCAAAGGGACGCTCGTTGCCGTAGAGGGCTATGGTGTGGAGGTTTTCCTTGGTGGTGTAGTCCACGTCGAGGTGGAGACGTTCCACCACGCGCTTCATCAGACGTTCGGAGGTGAGGATGAATATTTCGTTCTTGAGGTTGTCGCCTACGCTCACACCGTTGAGTTCTAGCAGCGTGTTCATGCCTCTGTTGCGCGAGAGGCGCGAAGATGAACTGCCCGATGACGACGAGCCGTTGGAGTCTTCGATGAGCATGACGCTCTGGCGCTGGTAAACGCGCGCCTGGCGCATGAGGTAGTACGTGCCGATGCCCAGGCAGAGGACAACGGACAGCACAAACCACCACCAATGGCTGCAGAATTCGCGGTAGCAGGTTTGGAGCAAAGGTACGATCTGCGTTTCTTCGTCTTTCTCTTCCGGGTATTTCAACTGTGATTCCATAAATGTTCTTTATATTATCTCTATGAAGAATATGCTATTGCTTGGCGAGCTGGCGCGCGGTTTCGATGATGGTGTCGACGGAGCGCGCATAGTCGTCGGAGGTGATGTCCACTTTCACGTCGGGGTAGATGCCCATTTCGGTGCTCTGCATCTGGCGGTCGAACATGGGACAGGCTGAGAAACGCACGCTCCATCCGTTGGGGAGTTCGCTGGAAAAGGGCATGCCGGCGCCTCCTCCCGTGCGGTCGCCCACGACGGTGACGTTGGGCAGGCCTTTGACGTACATCACAAAACTGTTGGCGGCGCTGTAAGTGCGGCGGTTGGTGAGCACATAGACGTGCTTTTGCCAGCGGAGGCTTTCGAAGGGCTTGATGCGGATGGCCTCGGCGGTGGAGAAGTCGTCGTGGCCCGTTCCGGTCTTGTGCTGCATGTAGGCTCCTACGGTTTCTTCGTTGATGAAGAGCGAAGCGAGTTTTTCGGCCGCAGTGAGCATGCCGCCGCCGTTGCTGCGCACGTCAAGGATGAGGGCGTTGCAGGTGGCGAGGGTGTTGACCATCTGTTGGAGGTTGCCGCCGCCGAACTCCGTGTCAAAAGTGGAACAGCGCACGTAGCCTATGTTGTCGTCGAGCACGCGGTACTGCAGTCCCGACGACTGGTGGTAGTCCTCGGTGCGTCCGAGGTAGGCGTGGGTGAGCGAGTCGCTGTAGTTCATGGGATAGTCGTCGAACCATCGGCCGTAGCGTGCCGTGTTGTGTGCGGCATAGAGGTTGACGTGGCCGTCGCGCAGCTCGTTGAGCATTTCGGAGAGCACTTCAAAGAGCTGGCGGTTGGTCATGTAGGCCGACACGCGTGGGCGGTACGTTTCGCGCACCTTGTTCCAGTCGAGCCCGTACTGCTCTTTCTTGTAGGAGAAGAAGCAGTAGTGCTGGTCGAGGGTTGTCCATAGCGCATCGAAGTTTCCTATGCACGTGTTGTCCTCCACCTCCTGCGTGACGCATGAGGCGAAGAGCATGAGCGAGAGTATGTAGGCAACGATGCGGGACATGATTGTTTAATGTGCGAATGTGCAGATGTGCAAATGTGCAAATGGCTTCGCGAATGTGCAGATGTAGCGCTTCGCGAATGTGCGAATGTGCAGATGTGCAAATGGCTGCGCGGCATATGAGTTGTTCAATACCAGATGAGCTGCGCTTTGCACCGCTTATGGAGGCGACGTTTAAAACGCCGCGCTCTACACGGCCAACACATCTTCATGAAGGCGAAAGCTCATGGGGGCGAGCTCTCCTGAGCTCGCTTGAGCGTTTAGCAAAGTTCTAAAAGAACAACTTGCCTGAATTCGGTAAGCGCGGCGAGCGGTCTGAATTGAAAATCGGCGGCCGAAGGGAAAGCCAAAGGCCACCACATCAACCGCGCAAGCATTTGTCTGGGCGCATGTGGTGGGCTTTCAGCCCGCGGAGGCCGGTGGGGTGTTTAACCCAGGCCGCGTCACTTCGTTCCGTGACCTGGGCTTACGAGTGGTGGCCCTTCAGGCCGCTCGCCGCACAAAATCCTCTGCGGGAAAATGGACAACTTTTTACAGGGTGGTTCTATAAATTAGCTTTGTCAGATTTCGGTGCTATTTTTCGTTCAAATTGTTTGTGAACGAAGGAGCATAGCGGGCTATGCGACTGAGCGAACAAGCAATTTGAGCGGAAAAGAGCCCGAAAGATGACATAACGCTAATTAAGCGAACCTGCCCAAAATTCGGTGGTAATTTATAGAACCACCCTACAATTACTTTTTTAGAACTCTCTCCCCTACTACAAGATGTGCAGCGTTCGGGTGTAGCCGATCATGATGCTGTTGCGCCAGGCGTGGCGGCGGAGTCCGCCGAGACGGCTTTGGCGTATGTCGGCAAGGTAGCCGATGCTTACGTGCGACTTCAACACGGGGAGAGTGGCCACGGCAAGGAGGCGTGCGGTGGGCACGTTGCCGGGATGGGTGAAGTGGACCACACCCTGCGAATGGCCGAGGGAAAATATTTCGTAGTACGACTGTCCGTAGACGGGCGAGAACTGCGCTCCGATGAGCGGTGCGTCGACCTGAACGCGGGCGGAAGCCTGCTTGCGGCCTATGCGGAACGTGTATTCCGCCAGTGCAGTGGCTTCGAGTTGCACGCCGAAGCGGCCTTGTGCGGGATTGTTCGAACCGCGCGTGTTGTAGGTGAATCCGCCCGAGGCTTCGGCAAGTCCGCCGGCAGCGAGGCGCCAGTGGCCGTTGAGCTGCCACGAACGTATCCAACCGCCGGCAGCGGAGAATTCGCCGTCCCATTCCTTGCCGTCGTCGGTGGGCGAATGGAGGTAGGCCATGTGGCCCGTGTATTCCGCCACCACGTTCACGCCTTTGCCCCAATGCGCCGCACGTTCGGTGCGCAACGTCATGCTGAGGTCCGTGCCCGTGTATTCGAGCGGCGAGAGGTAGGTGTCGAGCACGTTGGCGCGCCCTACGCCCCACAGCCATTGCTTTTCGCAGACGCGCCATTTTGCCGCGCAGCTGTCCACCGGTTCGCACGAAGCACCTTGCGCCTTTGCTCCGAGGGCAAGGCACAGCAGGAAAAGGATGTGCAACGTTTTGTGGAACCGGTTCATTATTTGTTATTTGTCAGAAGTAGCCTTGGGTTTCTTTGCTCCTTTATAGATGAGTATGCCTACCGCCACAACGGCGAGGACGAGGATGACGTAGCCGATTTCGTGACTGTACTTTGTGGCAAGGGCTGCCACTTCGGCCGTGGTCTTGAGGTCGGTGGTCTTGAATATTACGTAGCCGATGGCGGCGAGGATGGAGTTCCACACGGCAGCACCGAGCGTGGTGAAGAGAAGGAACTTTCCGAGGTTCATCCCTGCCAGTCCGGCGGGTATGCTGATGAGCTGGCGCACGGCAGGCACGAGACGTCCGAAGAAGGTGCTTGCCGAGCCGTGGTTGCGGAAGTAGTCTTCGGCATGCTGCACCTTTTCGCGGTCGAGCAGACACATGTGGCCAATGCGGCTGTCGGCAAAGGCATAAACGATGGGGCGTCCGAGCCATTTTGCCAGATAGTAGTTGACCAGTGCGCCTACGTCGGCACCGAGCGTGGCCACTACAACGACGAGAAAAATGTTCATCGGGTTGTCTTCCATCATGGAAAGGAAAGCTGCAGGGGGAACTACCACTTCAGAGGGGAAGGGAATGAACGAGCTTTCAACGGCCATGAAGACAAAAACCCACCAGTAGTTGAGGTTCGCCAGTACGAATTCTATCATAATAAATAAGTTGCGGTGTGCGTTATCGTGTGCAAAGATAGTGTAATGCTTGTGCAAACGAAAAGGAGACGGGCATATTTCTTGCGTTTGCGCTGTCGCAACATTAGCGTTTAGCCCGGTTGCGAGCCTATTTGCTGCTTTCACAATACATTATATAGAGATAAGAAAAACGAAAAAATCCTTTCCTCACCGCTTGCTTTGCACTATCTTTGCAGCCGTTACTGCGCTTGTGGCGAAATTGGTAGACGCGCCAGACTTAGGATCTGGTGGTTTCGGCCGTGTAGGTTCGAGTCCTATCAGGCGCACTTTGAGAAATCTCCAACTGTTTGATTTTCAATGGTTGGAGATTTTTGTATTTTTGCAAGTGCCGCATACAGAATTAAAGAAACTGCCAATTGGACAAGTGCGCTTGACCAATTGGAGAATGAAGATGAGGAATTTGTGGCTCGCCCGATATAGTCCGTGGCAAAATATGCTGGGACACAGCAGTTTTGGAGTTAAGCAACATGTAAAAAATAGGTTGCCCAATTTCCATTGAATATATTGCGCGGCGAGCGGCCTGAATTGAAAATCGGCGGCCGAAGGGAAAGCCAAAGGCCACCACTCGTAAGCCC
>CAVCAV010000089.1:0-11260 GCA_963600165.1 Christensenella sp. UBA1685
TCTTCGTTTCCAAAAAGGACATGCCCCAAAACGTTCTGAGGCATGTCCTTTTATATTGTTGCGGTATGCAATACCGTATTCTTATTCTGCGCGGTCCACGTAGGCGATGACGTCGCCCTTGCTTACGTGGGCACCCTGCTTGGCAGCCACTTCCACGAGCTTGCCGCCGAGAGCGGCGGGCACTTCGATAATCTGGCCGTGGGTGTTTTCGATGTAGCAGAAACGGTCGCCTTCGGCGTATACCTTGCCGAGGTAGGGCTCAATGCTCTTCACGCATTCGCCGTCGCCGCCGATTTCCCAAAGCAGCGTACCGCTTTCGGGGGCTACGATGGCGTCGGCCTTGGCGTGCTTGTAAGCCGTGGCCTCCTCAAGACTCATGTGGCTGGCGTTGGCTTTGTCCTTTGCAGCCTGGAGGTCGGCGAGGAAACGCTTCTTGGCGGCACCGCTCTTGTAGTCGCGGTACTGCGTTTCGTGCATGGCAAACTCGAAGAGTTCTTCGTCGTCTTCGCCGCGGTCCCATCCGTTCTCTTCCATCTCCTTCTCGAAGCGGGCGAGGTCGTCGGGATAGTAGCTCTGCGGGTCGGCGTCGGTAAACTCAAAGCCTTTCTCCTTGGCGAGTTCTACAATTTCGGGAGCCACTTCGCCGGGAAGACGACCGCTCTTGCCGAGAATCATGCCCCAGATGGAGTTGTCCATCATGGAGTAGCGGGGTTTGCCCATCGACTCCGTGAGAAGGTTCATCAGCGCGATGTTCTTCACATACTGCGAGAAGGGAGTAACGAGGGGAGGATAGCCCACGCGCGGCCAAACGTAGGCCACTTCGTTGAAGAGCTTCACGAGAAGTTCGTCTTCGCTCAGTTCGTTCTCGCCCTTTGCCTTGCGGTTGTTGTTGATGGCGCCCATCACACCCGTGAGGTCGGCCATCATCGAACCCATCATGCCGCCGGGCAGTCCGCAGCCGAGGAGCAGCGAGCTCATAAGCTTGTTGGCGGGGTTCATGAAGTAGCCGAGGAAGTCGTCGATGAATTCCTGTGTAAGCTTGCGGGCCTCCATGTAGGCGTCCATGTTGATTTCGGGCACGTCGAAACCGGCGTGCTTCAGCATGCTCTGCACGGAGATGACATCCGGATGGACCTTGCCCCAAGAGAGCGGCTCGATGGCGGTGTCGATGACGTCGGCACCGTTGCGGCACACTTCGAGGATACTCGCCATGGACAGACCGGGACCGGAGTGGCCGTGATATTCGATGATCACTTCGGGATGCTTGTCCTTGATCATCTTGGTGAGCTTGCCGAGCATGGCGGGCTGTCCGATGCCTGCCATGTCCTTGAGGCAGATTTCGGGAGCGCCGGCTTCAATGAGCTGGTCGGCAATGTTGGCGTAGTATTCGGCAGTGTGGATGGGCGAGTTGGTGATGCAGAGCGTGGCCTGCGGAGTCATGCCGCCTTCCAAAGCATACTTGATGGAGGGGATGATGTTGCGCACGTCGTTAAGGCCGCAGAAAATGCGGGTGATGTCCACGCCCTGTGCATGCTTCACCTTGTACATGAGCTTGCGCACGTCGGCCGGAACGGGGAACATGCGGAGTGCATTGAGGCCGCGGTCGAGCATGTGGGTCTTTATGCCGGCTTCGTTGAAGGGCTTGGTGAAGGCACGTACAGCCTTGTTGGGGTTTTCGCCGTAGAGCAGGTTTACCTGTTCGAAGGCACCGCCGTTGGTTTCTACGCGGGCAAAGCAACCCATTTTTATGATGACAGGTGCTATGCGCTCAAGCTGGTCCTTGCGCGGCTGGAACTTGCCGCTGCTCTGGAACATGTCGCGATAGACAAGGCTGAATTGAATCTTACGTTTTGTCATATTGCTATCGTTGGAATAGAATGTGTGTGTTTGCTGTACGATGCGTCGCTCTTGCGCAAATTGCGCTTTTTTGAGCAACGGTGCAAAAGTACAAAATTCTTCGGAATAACTTCTGAGTAAGTACGGGAAACGCACAAAAGCCGTCGGTGCACGGCGGACCTGTATTATATATAATGGGTAAGCGGTTGCATCGGAAAGAAGAAAACGGTGAAAATCAAACATATCTAAATTTTGGGCTGCGTGCCCAACGCGTTGGGTGGGCAGAAAATTTTTATTTGCTGCGTGAAAGTAATGGCTGGTTGCGCCAGTCGCTCTGCATTTTTACCGTCCGCTCGTGAAAAAAGCATTAAGAATTTGCCTTTAGCCCTTGCACTTGCAGATAAATGCATATCTTTGCCGGGTCCAAAACAGCAAAAAGCACAGCATTCGCCTAAATTTCAAGAAACCGAAAAGCAACGAATCTTCCTTTATTGCTATATTTGCACATTCCTTGCCGAAATAAAGGTACATCATACCCCCTGCTTTTCGCAACCGGCAAGAGTGAACCATTCATTTCGAATAAAACAAGAAACCACAATATGAAGAAGAACATGTTTCGCGCTTTTGCGCTTTCTGCCCTCCTTTTCATGGGCACTTGCGGCATGCAGGCTCAGACCAAGTCGTACGACGTGCCTGCTCTTGATCCGGAAGACAAAGAGTTGGCCGACCAGGTAATCAACCTGAGCATGGAAGACCCCGACAAGGCCAACAAGGTGTTCACCAAGCTCGTAAAGAAGATTGGCAAGAGCAAAGAAAGCCTCGTTTCCGTAGGTTCATACTTCCTCGACAACAATAACTACCCCGCTGCCAAGCAGTGCGCCGACCGCGTTTACGAACTCGCTCCCGAATACATTCCCGGACTTATGTTCAGCGGCGAAGTGTGCATGATTCGTAAGGACTACGGCGGTGCCGGCCAGAAGTTCGACGCCGTGCTCATGGTCGACTCCGACAACGTAGCCGCCCTCAAGCGCAACGCCTTCGTATACAAAAACGTGAACCCCTACGTGGCCATTGAGGCGCTGAACCACATTCTCCGTCTCGACCCCTCCGCTTTCTCCGCCTACAAAGACCTCGGCGACATCAACTACAAGCTCGACAAGTATCCCGAAGCCGTAGAGCAGTACGAGAAGTACTACAAGGCAGTGCCCAAGGACACCACTAACCTCGACATCCGCTCTTGCGAAAACTTCCTCCAGTCGCTCTACTCTCAGGCCAACTTCACCCGCATCACCGAGCTCACCACAGAGCTCCTTCCCCTTGCTCCCAAAGACATGGTGCTCCGCCGTATGGACTTCTTTGCCAAGGTGAACAAGATCGGTGAATCGCTCGACATCGACGCAGCCATCGCCAGCGCCAAGTCAGCCTCTTCCTACATCACCAGCGGAGAATATGCCGACAGCACCTTCCTCTCGCTCGACTACGAATATCTCGCAGCCCTCGCCAAGGAAGAAAACGATATGTCAGCAGCCGTTGCCGCTTACGAGAAGGCTCTTGCCAAGGACCCCTCCAAGCTCAACAACTACAAGGAACTTGCCAAGGTTTATAGCCGCAACAAGGAAACCGACAAGGCCATTGCCACCTACAAGCAGTACATGGAAAAGAAGGGCGACAAGGTTGACCTCACCGACTACTTCGGTCTCGGTCAGGAATATCTCAAGGCCGTTCACCAGACTCAGGACGAGGCCAAGAAGGACGAATACATCGCCGGCGGTATGGACGCCTTCAACAAGGTGCTCGAAAAGGAAAGCGACTACTACAAGGCTGTAATGCAGCAGGCCGCCCTCAACATCAAGAACTCGCAGGTAGCTGAAGAAAAGCCCCGCGAACTCTACGAAAAGGCACTCTCCATGATGCCCGAGGACGAGAGCGCAAACTCTTCGCGTCTGCTCGCTGCACAGTACCTCGCCTTCTACGCTTCACAGAAGGAAGACTTCGACACCTGCCGCAAGTATGTGAACATCATGCTTAAGGCCGATCCCGAAAGCGCATCTGCAAAGCAGTTCGACAATGCTCTCAAGAGCATGAACAAATAAACTTCTTTTTAAAGGTACGGCGCAAGCCGACCGGGTAAATGCATTTTCCTTTGCATTTGCCCGGTTTTTTTTATGTCTACGAACCACGGGGGCGAACGATGGGGCGAACGATGGGGGCGAGCTCTCCCGAGCTCGCATGCGCGGCCTAACGGATACTTTTGCCCGTCAAACACCTCGCAAGTCGTTTAATATCTTACATAAACCCCAGCACGGTTGAGCAAACCGCAATAAAATAGCTATCTTTGCAGAGCATGGTGTGCATCTTCGCCATGCCCCCAGCATGAAACAACAATATACCTAATACAAACCACAGACTATGAAACTCGTAAAATGTTTCGCTTTCGCCTTTGCCGCCATGCTCTCCCTGAGCGCCAGCGTGGCACAGGCACAGAGCCTTTCACCCTCCACCAAGTGGCACTGGAACAAAGGCACCATCGTTGTTGACACCCCCGAACGTCCTGCCGGACAGAAAGACGTGATCAACCTCACCACTCCCAAGATTCAAACCGTT
This sequence comes from Christensenella sp. UBA1685, assembly GCA_963600165.1. Classification (GTDB taxonomy): domain Bacteria; phylum Bacteroidota; class Bacteroidia; order Bacteroidales; family Bacteroidaceae; genus Alloprevotella. The sequence continues at coordinate 4,441 of CAVCAV010000089.1, forward strand.
CGCGTTGCCTTCGTAGGTCTCGGCATGCGCGGTCCCGGCGCAGTAGAACGCTGGACCCACATTCCCGGTGTGCAGATTGTAGCACTCTGCGACTACGAAGCCAAGCGTGCCGAAAACTGCCAGGCTTATCTCAAGAAAGCCGGTCTCGCCCCCGCCTCCATCTATTCCGGTGAAAAGGGTTACGAAGATCTCTGCAAGCGCAGCGACATCGACCTCGTTTACGTAGCCACCGACTGGGACCATCACTTCCCCGTTGCCAAGTGCGCACTCGAAAACGGCAAGAACACCGCCATTGAAGTGCCCTCGGCCATGAATCTCGAACAGTGCTGGGAACTCATCAACCTTTCCGAGAAGACCCGCAAGCACTGCATGATTCTCGAAAACTGCTGCTACGACTGGTTCGAAATGAACACCCTCAACATGGCCCAGCACGGCGTGTTCGGCGAAATTCTCCGCACGCAGGGTGCCTACATCCACAATCTCGACGACTTCTGGGAATACTACTGGAAGAACCCCAACGGCACCGACAAGGAACAGCTCGGCTGGCGCATGAAGTACAACCGCGAAAACCGCGGTGACGTCTACGCCACTCACGGTCTCGGCCCCGTTGCCCAGCTCCTCGACATCCACCGCGGCGACCGCATGAAGACCCTCGTGGCTATGGACACCAAGAGCGCCCACGGAAAGGCATACGTAGAAGCCAAGACCGGCAAGGAGTGCAACGACTTCCGCAACGGTGACCACACCACCACCCTCATCCGCACGGAGAACGGCAAGGTCATCGAAATCCAGCACGACGTGATGAATCCCCAGCCCTACAACCGTCTCTACCAGCTCACCGGTACGAAGGGCTTCGCCAACAAGTATCCCTCTGAAGGCTATGCAGTCGACGCCAAGCAGCTCGCCGCTGCCGGCCATCAGCCCAAGGTCGACAACCTCAGCTCCCACAGCTTCATGCCGGAGAGCGAGAAGAAGGCCCTCGAAGAGCAGTATCAGTCGCCCATCCTCAAGAAGTACGGCGATGAAGCCAAGGAAGTAGGCGGCCACGGCGGTATGGACTTCATCATGGACAGCCGTCTCGTTTACTGTCTGCAGAACGGACTTCCCCTCGACATGGACGTATACGACCTCGCTGAGTGGTGTTCGCTCGCCGAACTCGGTACCCTCTCTATGGACAACGACTGCGCTGCCGTTGCCTTCCCCGACTTCACCCGCGGCCACTGGAACGAAGTGAAAGGTTTCCACCACGCTTTCGCTCCTGCTGCCGACGAAGCTGCCGTAGAAGCCAAGGCCAAGGCCGTAACCGCTGCACAGAAGGAAGCTTGCACCAAGTACAACCTCTGGTCGCTCTACGAAGCCGTCCAGAAGGCTGAAGGTTCAGCAAAGACCAAAGCCCAGGTAGCTTACGGCAAAGCCGTGAAAAAAGCTGCCGACTACGTGGCAAAGGCTGCCAAGAAGTAATAAGCTTTGTACATATAAGAAGCGCCGCATATGGGGTTCCATGTGCGGCGCTTTTTAGTGGAATTGAGGTAGATTGGCAATGGTAAAACAATAAATTATCCATTACATTAAGCGCGGCGAGCGGCCTGAATTGAAAATCGGCGGCCTTTGGCTTTCCCTTCGGCCGCCGATTTTCAATTCAGGCCGCTCTACGCACAACATTTGCTCAAAATCTGTCCACTTGTTTCCTGCTGTTCCAAAAGAATGTTTTGTCGCCCAAGCGAGCTCGGGAGAGCTCGCCCCCATAGAGGGCGCACCTTGAGCCAAACATCAAAACCGTACCTGTTGACAATTGCTTTTTGACTGTTGAACTTATTTTACGCGTTGAACACATCGTGTCGCTCCTTCCCAACGCAAAAGCGCGCCAAACAAGTTGCTTGAACTTGCTTGGCGCGCAATGTGTTTATGTATAGGCGTGTTGCTTACATCTTCTGGTGGAAGGTGCGGGCAATTACTTCGAGCTGGTGTTCACGCGAGAGCTTCACGAAGTTCACGGCGTAGCCGCTCACGCGGATGGTGAGCTGCGGATACTTCTCGGGATGTTCCATAGCGTCCTCGAGCATTTCGCGGTTGAGCACGTTCACGTTGAGGTGGTGTGCACCCTTGGTGAAGTAGCCGTCCATCATCGTAACGAGGTTCTCTACGCGCTCTTCGTCCGTGGGGCCGAGGCTCTTCGGCACGATGGAGAACGTGTTGGAGATGCCGTCCTGAGAGTCGCGGTAGCGGAGCTTTGAAACGGAAGAAAGCGAAGCGATGGCACCGCTCTTGTCGCGTCCGTGCATGGGGTTGGCACCCGGAGCGAAAGCCACACCGGCAGCGCGGCCGTCGGGGGTGGCACCCGTCTTCTTGCCGTACATCACGTTGGAAGTGATGGTGAGGAGCGAGAGGGTGGGGCGGGCGTTTTTGTAAACGTGGAGCTTCTTCAGCTCTTCGTCGAAGAAGTAAACGAGGTCTACGCCGAGGTGGTCCACACGGTCGTCGTTGTTGCCGAAGCAGGGGAATTCGCCCTCAATGTCGAAGCTATCCGTAAGACCCATCTCGTTGCGCTTGGCCGTAACCTTGGCATACTTGATGGCAGAGAGGGAGTCGATGGCAATGGAGAGGCCGGCAGCACCGTAGGCAATGTTGATGCGGGGATCGGTGTCGATGAACGCCATCTGAGCCTTCTCGTAGTAGTACTTGTCGTGCATGTAGTGGATGATGTTCATCGCATCGTTGTAGACGCGGGCAATCTGCGTGAGCACGAGCTTGTAATTCTTCATCACTTCCTCGTAGTTCAGCACGTCGGAAGAGAGTGCGGGAATGCCTTCGAGCATCACGGTGCCGGTCTTCTCGCAGCGTCCGCCGTTGATGGCGAGGAGGAGAGCCTTGGCAAGGTTGCAGCGTGCGCCGAAGAACTGAATCTGACGGCCGATGTCCTGGTAGCTTACGCAGCAGGCAATTCCGTAGTCGTCCGAGCCGCGCACTTCGCGCATGAGGCGGTCGTTCTCATACTGGATGGAAGACGTGTCGATGCTCACCTTGGCGCAGAAGTTCTTGAAGCCTTCGGGAAGTTCGGGGCTCCAGAGCACGGTGAGGTTGGGCTCGGGCGAAGGACCGAGGTTGTAGAGCGTCTGGAGGAAACGGAAGGAAGTCTTCGTCACCTTCGTGCGTCCGTCGTTGAAGCGGCCGCCGAGCGATTCGGTAACCCAGGTGGGGTCGCCGGCGAAGATTTCGTTGTAGGCGTCCATGCGGAGGTGGCGCACCATGCGGAGCTTGATGACGAACTGGTCGATGAGTTCCTGTGCGAAAGTCTCGTCGATGAGTCCGTGCTTGAGGTCGTGCTCAATGTAGATGTCGAGGAACGACGACACGTTACCGAGCGACATGGCGGCACCGTCCTGCTCCTTCACGGCAGCGAGGTAGGCCATGTAGACCCACTGGACAGCTTCCTGTGCCGACTGTGCGGGGCGGTTGAGTTCAAGGCCGTACATTTCGCCCATCTTGGCGATTTCCTTGAGTGCCTTGATCTGCTCTGCCACTTCTTCGCGCAGACGGATGCGTTCGTCCGTCATGGGGCTGCCGAGTGCAGCCTTGTCGGCTTCCTTGGCGGCGATGAGGCGGTCCGTACCGTAAACGGCAAGGCGGCGGTAGTCGCCGATTATGCGGCCGCGGGCATAGTTGTCGGGCAGACCCGTGAGGAATCCGAGCGAGCGGAAACGGCGGATTTCTTCTGTGTATACGTCAAACACACCGTCGTTGTGCGTCTTGCGGTAACGGGTGAAGATTTCCTTCACCTGGGGATTGACTTCCTTGCCGCGCTGGGCGCAGGCTTTCTCAACCACCTTGATGCCGCCGAAAGGCTTGATGGCACGCTTGAGAAGTTCGTCGGTCTGGAGACCCACGATGAGTTCATCGTCCTTTTTGATGTATCCGGGTTGGTGCGAGGTGATGGTGGAAACGGTGTCGGGGTCGAAAGAGCGAACGCCGCCGTTGGCACGTTCTTCTTCAAGAGCCTGCAGACATACGTTCCACACACGCTTGGTGCGTTCCGTGGGTCCTACAAGGAAAGAGGCGTCGCCCTCGTAAGGGGTGAGGTTGCGACGAACGAAGTCAGTTACGTTGATCTGCTCGTTCCAAAGTCCTTCGTTGAAAGTCATTGAATGGTTGTTGGTTTATGGTGAGTAAAGCAAGTTTCGGGCTGCGTGCCAGAAAAGAGCGGCGCAGTCCTCTGCTTGATGGTTTGTTAAGTTGGGAAAAACGTCTTTTGCCGAAGGAGCGTTCCGTCGGTAAGCGTTTGAGCGGTAGAATGTAATAGATGTTCTGTGTAATGTCCCTTTTCGTGCGCAAATTTAAGCGTTTTGGTTTAATGGCGCAATGTTTACTATAGTGTTTCTTAACTTTTTTGTAATAAGTGTTTACATTGTCTTCTACGCTTGGCAAATAAGCCCGTGCGCAAAAAAGCGAAGCGCAAACTTCCGCCTTGGAATGTTTGCGCTTCGCTGGTTGTTTGTCCGTACAAAGGTGCGGTGTTACTTCACAATCACCTTTTTCGAACCTACGATGTAGATGCCCTTCGGGAGGTTCTTGGTGGCATTGTCGGGTTCGGTGTTTGTGCGGAGGAGTTTGCCGTCGAGCGTATATACGTTCACCGCACTGACTCCGTCTTCCTTCATGGCCTGGCTTATGCTTTCGGGGATGCCGCCGATGTAGATGTGCCAAACGATTTTTGCCATGGCCGTCTTGCCGTTCTTCACAATCTTGAAAGCCTGGGCAAGGGTGTATTCCTGGCCGTTGCTCGTGGCGTTGGGTGAGGTGCCGATGACGAAGGCGTGGGAGGCGGGACGGTATTCGGAGTAGATCTTCTGGTTGTTGCCGAACTTCACCACGCCGCCTTCAGCGTTGAACCAGTGGCCGTAGCCCGTTGACGACGTGCTGCCCGTGTAGACCACCTTGTAGTTATTCGGGTTGAGTGCCCACACGGTGATTTCGCCCTCGTTCTGGTTTTTCGTCCAGTCCTTGATGTGGTTGGCAATCTCCTTCGGCTGCATGCGGAGCGACTTGCCGATGGCTTCGCCGAGCGCACCGTCGAGTTTTACGGTCGTGCCGCTGTAGTCGTTGCCCGTAGTGGGGTTCACACCCACATAGCAGTGGTAAACGGTGTCGGCCACTTCAGCTCCGGCAGGACCTATCTGTACGTGGTCGAGAATGTCGGTGTTTGCAAAGCTGACGCGATAGGGCCACTGGTCGTCGTTGCGGTTGTTCTCGTCCCATTCGTGACGGAAGTAAACCGTAGGTGCGGGCGATACCACCATCCACATGCGTTCGGCGTCGGCGGGAACGTTGAACGTCAGCGTGTCGTGGCTCATGCTGCTGCCTTTGGCGTAGACGGTGTCTTTCGATTCGTATATGCGCGTTCCGTCCTTGCAAAGGGCCACGAAGCCGAGGCGGAAACCGCGGGTGTAGCTGTTGTTCACCTTGTTGTAGGTCGTCACGGTGTCCTTCGTGCCGTTGGCGTCTATCTTGCAGAGTCCGGGGTCGTCGGCGCAGAGTGCTGCGCCTGAACGCAGTGCGTTGAAGTAGGCCGTCACTTCGCCTCCGCCGGCAGGAACTTTAAGGGGAATGAGGTTGTAGCCCGTGGCCTGCGGACAGCTGGAGTAAGCTACCTGGAACTTGCCTTCGTCCGTCTCGTAGTAGTCGTAGCGATGAATGCCGATGTAGTCCTTGCCGAGTTCGCGCAGGCGGTCGAAGTCCCAAGTGGCCATTTTGGAGGCCATTTCGTAGCAGTCTTTGTAGAAATTGGCCGTGGACAGATTCTCAATCTTCATGAGCACCTGGTTGGCGTCCTGACCGTCGTACGTACCGCTGCGCCAAATGCGGGCAATTACGTCCAAGCCGTATTTGTCGGCGAGGTAGTGGTGGAAAAGGTAGTTGTTGTAGCGCGTGTCTTCGTGGAGGAAGGCAAACTGGCAGTTCTGCGGATAGTTGGCAAACTGCCAGTGGGTAAACGTTTCCTCTGGATATTTCATGAGCGCCATCCAGTTGGCGGTTTGTTCCCAAAAGCCGCAACCTTGGCCGATGTTGTACTTGAAACCTGCATAGCCGCCGAGGTCGCAGTGGCACTGGTACTGGAAACAGTGTCCCGCTTCGTGACCGATGGTGGAGCCGACGGGGTGGCAGGTGCTGGGACTGATCCACATTCCGGCGATGACGTCGTCAAAGCCCGAACCGTATGCCATCCATGTGGTGGTGTAGTAGAGACATACGATGATTTTGTACTTGTCGAGGTTAGACTTGCCCTGGCCCACTTCGGCAAACTTCAGCGTGTTGATGTAGTAGTCGTAGAAACTTTCCAGCTTAGCCAGCAGGTCGTCCACGTCCACGCGGTATTCCGAGGGCACGGCGGAAGAGTTGGGGTCGTTCGTGCCGTAGCCGCTTTGCCAGAACACAATGTAGTTCTCGCTTTGGCGGCTGCGCTTGAGACACCACATTTTCGATTCGTCGGTTTCGCTGTATCCCTCGCTGTCGCTTTTCATTTGGGTGGGGATGTAGATTTCCTTTTGCGCCAGGGCGTAGGAACAGAAGAGGGAAAGGAGAAAGAGGAGTGAGAATATCCGTTGTTTCATAAGTTTAATGGTATGAGATTTAGAAACATGTAAAAATAAGTTTTGCTGATTTCTGTGTGGTTTGCGCGAAAAGCGGCCGGAAAGGCCACCACATGCGCGACGAAAAATTCTGTTGCGGTTGATGTGGTGGGCTTTCAGCCCGCAACATTACCGTTTGTTTATACCCAGGCCGCGTCACTTCGTTCCGTGACCTGGGCTTACGAGTGGTGGCCTTT
>CAVCAV010000090.1:0-11252 GCA_963600165.1 Christensenella sp. UBA1685
TGCGAATATGCCACGGACGTGTTCGGCGAACGCTTCGAGCCTTGCCACGTGATAGAAGAGCACCGCATTCCCGTAGAGGAATACGTGACGCCCACCGTGACCGCCCTGCCCGCCGCCAACCTGATAAAGAGCTGCGAGTTTGGCGCGAACGACACCGTGGAGACCTATCTGCGGCGCCTCTGCCGCGTGTGGCTGAAGTCGGCAAACATTTCGCCCGTAGATGCCGGACGCGAACTGCGCCAGATGGGCATTGTAAAAGCCCTGCTCGACGTGCTCTCCACAGGCATCCTCTCGCTCGACGACATGGTGAAACGCCTGGTGGACACCGACGCAAACTTCCGCCGCCTCTTTCTGCAGGAGGGCGACAAGGTGGCGCTGCTGGCGCTGGAGAACCTGCTGGCGCTGATTGCCTACGCCAAACGCCCGCTCAACGGGGGCGGCAAACAGATTCCGATGCTTTACCTGCAGGTGCAGCTGTGGCAGAGGGAACTGAGCGGCATTCTGCGCTATGTGCAGAAGGAGCCGGAGTTTGTGTGGCGACACAGTCTGAAGAAGAACGACGACCGCGTGGCGCTGCCCATGTACTTCTGTCGCGAATGCGGAGCGAGCGGATGGCTCACACGCATGATGGGAACCGACGAGAGCTACAGCACCAACGTGCCCACCATCAACAAGGCGTTCATGAACAGGGACAAGGAGGTGATGCTGCTGAACATTGAAAACACCAGCCACCAGCCCATAGACGACTACTTGAACGAAACGGCTACCAGCAAGGCCGTTCACGTGGACCTGAAAAGACTGCGCGAGACAAACGGCACGGAAGAGAACACGCTGCGCGTGAGGGTGTGCAACCGCACCACCTCCAACCGCAACGGCAACCAGCGACTGGCGACGAACTGCCCCGAGTGTAACAGCGACGCCCTCTGCCAAGTGGGCGGCCGCATTTCCACACTCTCCAGTGTGGCGGTGAGCCAAGTGCTATCGAGCGACTTCGACCACGCCGAGGCTAAGGACCGCAAGATGCTGGTGTTTACCAACAGCGTGCAGGACGCGGCACACCAGGCGGCGTTCTACGAAGCACGAACGTTCCGCTTCCTCTTCCGACAGTCGATGCAGCAGTACATCAACACGCTCGACCGCCCCGTAAACCTCACGGAACTGCAGGAAGGCTTCAAGCGCTACTGGAAAGAACGCCTCACGGAGGAGGAATACTACAACCGATTCCTGCCGGCAGACCTTGCCACACACATCGACCTCCGAAAGAACTACCGCGAGGGAAGCGGATTTATGGAAAACTTCAGAAAGGAGTTTGACACAAGAGTGGACTGGGAGATTGTGAGCGAATTCGGGCTCACTTCGCAGCTGGGCCGTACGCTCGAGAAGACTGGAGCCTCAGCCACCTTCTTCCAAACCGACGACGTGCGACAGGTGTACGAACGGATGAGGGAATTTCTACAAACAAACAACCTGGAGTTTGCCGACGACGAAACGGCGTTTTGCCACTTCGTCTACGGTGTGTTGCAACGCATGAGACGGCACGGTGCGGTGGACCATCCGTACCTTTATAAATACAGAAAAGAAGAGCTCACGAGGTGGGCGCTGAACTGGAAGGCGGACAAACGGCATTTCCTCAACAAAATGTTCCGCACCGGCATTCGTTTCCCCAAACTCCCCGGCATCTTCTTCACGGACAACAACGTGGAACTGCTCGACATGACGGTGCTGAGAAGGGAGAAGCCCAACTGGTACAGCCACTACTTCTGGCGCTGCTTCAACTGGCCGCTGGAAAAGAACATCACGCTCTTCAACGACTTTATGCGCACGCTACTCCGCACCATGGAAGAGAAAGGGCTGGTGAACTATGCGCCACAGGGCGGAGGCAACTATGCCATCAATGCCGCACACATATGGGTGAGCAAGAAGGTGAAGCACATCAAGTGCAGCAACTGCCAGTCGACGCTCTACGTGGCACGACAGGACTTCTGGGGCGAGGACACGCCCTGTCTCGACTTCAAGTGTTCGGGCAACTATTCGGAAGAGACGAATCCCGAACTGAACTACTACCAGCAGGTGTACAACCGCAACATATCGCCCCGCGTCTATGCCCGCGAACATACGGGACTGCTGGAACGCAACGACCGCGAAGAGCTGGAGCGCGACTTCAAGCAACATCCGCACTCCGACTCGGTGAACGTGCTCACCGCCACTTCCACGCTGGAGATGGGTATAGACATCGGCGACCTCAACGTGATGGGCAACGCCAACGTGGCGCCGAAGCCTTCCAACTTTCTGCAACGCGTGGGCCGAGCCGGACGTAAAGAGGGGGCTGCACTGGTGCTCAACTATGCCCACTCGGGCGAACCGCACGACATGTATTACTTCACCTATCCCTACGAAATGATGGAGGGGGAAGTGAACACACCGGGGTGCTTCCTCGAAGCCAAAGACATTTTGCGCCGCCATTTCCTGGCTTACTGCATAGACTCGTGGGTGTCGGCCGACAAGGCGCACAGCATTCCGCCCCACGTGAGCGACCTTCGCCTGACGGACGACGCCATGTCGGACGACGCCTTCGTGGTGAACCGCATCGTCACGTTTATCAAAGAGAACAAAAATTCGCTGAAGACGCGTTTTGCGGAGCAGTACGACGAAAAGACACGGCCTACGCTGGAGAAACTCGCCGCTTCGCTCGACGACGAAACGTTTTACCAAAACGTCATCAAGGAGTTCCAAACTTTGGCAGACCGCCTCTACAGTTTGAACGCCGAACTGCTGGAATACAAAGCTCAGGAGGAACGCCTACAGCCCAACGACACGGCAAGGGAAACGCTGAAGAACCTGATAAGGGTATGCAAAAAGCAAATGAACACGCTGCGCGAAGAAAGCGTACTGGAGTTCATGACCAACTGCGGCCTTTTGCCCAACTATGCCTTCCCCGAAACGGGCGTGACGCTCGAAGCCAGCGTATACTCCAAAGCAGAGAAGGGCGACCGGCAGGACAATGTGGCGGAGCCGAAGACCATAGAGCTTAACCGCCCCGCCTCGCAGGCCATAAAGGACCTTGCGCCGGGCAACAAGTTCTGCACGCAGAAGTTCCAGCTCGAAGTGAGCGGCATTCCCGTATTCAACTGGAAGAACACGCTCACCGAAATGCGCTACTGCTCGAAGTGCGACTGTCTGGCTGAAAAGGGTACGGAGGAGTTCAACAACGCGGGCTGCCCCAAATGCGGCGACCCGTCGTGGAGCATCAACACCCACCCTTATCTCCGCTTCACCAGTGCCCGAAGTGCCATGGCGAAGGCCGACGCCGTGCTCGACGACGCACACGAGGAACGCACGAGGGAACAATATCTCGTAAAAAAGCACTTCATGTTTCACCACCACGGAACGGTATCGGCCTACGCCATGAAGAGCATCGGTTTCGGTATTGAGTTCTGCAACAACATGGACCTCTACGAGACGAACTACGGCATGCAGATGCAGACGGGAGCGAAAATTGAAGTGGACAGCGACGCGTCGATTCCCGAGAACGGTTTCGTCACCTGCAAATGCTGCGGCAAGACCACGCCGCTGCTGGGCAAAAAGACGAAAGACCGCCGGAACGGGCAGGAGTGCCAAACCGTGGAGCAGCACTACAAATTTTGCCGCTACAAAGCGGTGACGTTTGCCGACGACGCCCAAGGCAGCGTGTTCGAACGGCTCTACCTCTACCGCCACATGCGTACGGAGGCAATAAAGATTTTGCTTCCAGTACAGATTATGGATGCAAAGGCTGCCGGAGAGATGTTCAAGGCGGGCATAGCGCTGGGCATGAAGGAGTATTACCACTCGTCGCCCGAACACATCAGAATGGATTTCTACGCAGAGATGAACCGCGGCACGGGCGAGAAGGACTACTATCTGGTGATGTACGACACCGTGCCCGGAGGTACAGGCTATCTGGCCAAACTCTACAACACGGAGGAGTTTTCGAAGATGCTCCGCTTTGCCTACGAGAAGATAAAGGACTGCACGTGCCAGCTGGAGGGCAAGGACGGATGCTACCACTGCATCATGAGCTACGGCAACCAGTACAGCCGCGACGCCTTCAGCCGCGAACAGGCGGAGCTGCTCTTCGAAAAGCTCGTGGGTGCCACAAATGCGTGGGAGCACATTGACGGTTCGGTAGGCACGATTGCTGCCAACGGCGCAGCAGAGGACAGTGAACTGGAACTGAAGTTCGTACGCACCATGCAGACGCTGGCTACGAAAAACCGCTGGACGTTTGAAAAGAAGCCCGACGACACGTCGTATTTCTACGAACTGCATATCAACGACAGCCAAAACGACACGGAGCTGACCTACCGCATCAAGCCGCAGTTCAGTCTGACGGTGGCTTACGGGGTAAGGCATTTTACCAAGCCCGACTTCCAGATTATGTGCGTGCAGGCAAGAATCAACGGCGAAGAGATAGATGACCTGACAGGCATTCCATGGTTTGCCGTATACATGGACGGTTATGCCTTCCATGCCAAGGACCCCTGCATGCGCTTTTATGGCGACCTGGAGAAACGCGAGGGCATCAACGAGGCACAGCCGCAAAGGATGTGCACCTGGACGCTCACGTGGGAAGACATTCAGCTTTTCGAACAGGAAAGAAAGGACGAACTGGGCAAATGTTCGGTGGAAAGACTGGGCCGACTGCTGAAGAATCCGCAAATGGGGGCCATCAAGGAAGAGTGTTTCTGGAACATCAAGGACACGGACTTTTTCTTCGGCCACGGCGGTGCGCTCTACAGCGGACAGCTGCACTTCAACGACGACTGCTACGAACAGCTTACAGAAGACGCACAGGACGAGGAGGTGGACCGCGCTTTCTCCGAAGCCTTGCATTGCGACCTGACGGTAACGCAGGGGTTGCACTCCGTCGACAAGGACGAGTGGATCGGTTTTTGGAGAAGATACAACATGGTGCAGTTCTTCATCGAAGACCGCAACACGGAACAGCCTGTCCAACAGGAAGAGCCCGCCGACCGCGACGAGATAAAGATGTACTACCCCGGTCTGGAAGACATCGTGGACCTCTTGCTCGACCACCACGTGCCCTTCGACTACGAAGGCATGGCTGCGCTGACCGACGAGGACGACGTGGTGATTGCCGAAGCCGACATGATTATAGACCTGCCGCGCATTGCCGTCAACCCTTCTTCCGAACAAAGCAAAAAAGCATTCGAAGAAAGAGGCTACAAGGTGGTCGACAAAGACGATTTTACAATGGAACTAATCACAAACAACGAATAAGACGATGAGACTTTTTCTTGCAGATACCTTTATGGACGCGATGCTGAAACTGCCGAAAAAGATACAGGACAAGGTGGTGGCTTTCCAAAGCAAGTTTCGCGAAAACTATGCCTCAAACGGCATTCATTTCGAACCCATAGCACAGTTTAAGGACTCCTCGCTCCGCACGGCGAGAATCGACGACAACTACCGCGCCGTTGTCGGCGTAATAGACGGCGACAATTTTTCGCTGCTCTACGTGGCCGACCACGAGAAAGCCTACCGCTGGGGCATGAACAAGCGCTTTGCATGGAACGACAACACACAGGCGTGCCAGGTTGTCACCCTGTTAGAAAGGACGGAGGAGGTGGCTGTGCCTGCTGCGCAACCTGCCGCACCGGCTTTCTTCGCCAATGTGCCGGAAGAGAAGTTGCTGAAGATTGGCGTGCCGCAAGAGTCGCTCGCCAAAGTAATGGCCATCTACACGCTCGACGACCTCGATGCGCTGGAAGCCCATCTGCCCGAAGATGCCTACGAAAACATCTTCAACATCATGGACGGCGAAAACATTGACGCCATCATTGCAGAAATTGAAGACGGACAGGCGAAGGGCGGTGCCGACAAGTGGCTCAGCGACAACAACAAACGACGCTTCGTGGAACTGACGGACGACGACGCACTGCAGCGCATCATTGAGCAGGGTATGGACAAGTGGCAGATTTTTCTCCATCCCTCGCAGAGGAAGTTGGTGAACGCCAACTACAAGGGTACGATGAAGGTGAGCGGCGGCGCCGGCACGGGAAAGACCATTGCTGCCATTCACCGGCTGAAGCATCTGTGCGAAAAGCCCGACGTGAACGTGCTGTTTACCACCTATACCCGTACGCTGAGCGAGAATCTGGCAGAGTCCATAGAAAAGCTCGGCATTGCCAAACAGAAATATACGCTGAAGAACATCGACCGCGTGCTGCTCGACACGGCTGAAAAGTATAAGGTAAAAGAGGGCTACAAGGTGCTCGACTACAGCGGCGACGAGGAATCGTTGAAACTGTGGCGCGAGGTGCTGGAGACGGAGGTGACGGAGTTTGACGAACAGTTTCTCTACGACGAGTACATCGACGTCATCGTTTACTACGGCAACAAGGATGCGAAGCAGTATATGCTCCAGCCCCGTGTGGGACGCACGAAGGCCTTGAGCCGCAAGCAACGCATGGAGGTGTGGAAACTGGTGGAGAAGTACGTGGCGCTCAAACAGGAAAGACGCGTGGTTGACCGCTTGGAGCTGTTCAACGAAACGACGAACTATCTGAACGATAACAACATTCACCCCTACACGAACGTCATTGCCGACGAGTTTCAGGATTTCTCCAACCCTGAACTGAAATTTCTCCGCGCTTTGGTGGCCGAAGGCAGAAACGACCTCTTCCTCACGGGCGACCCTATCCAGAGAATTTATACGGGAAGAAAAATGAACTTCGGCGCTGCCGGCATCAATGTGCGCGGTGTGCGCAGCAGAAGACTGAAGATAAACTACCGCACCACGGAGCCTATCAAACGTGTGGCGGTAAGCGTGGTGAAAGGCGTCGACTACGACGACATGGACGGCGGAAAGGAAAACATGAGCGGTTACGTTTCGCTCATCCATGAAGGCGAGATGCCGGAATACCGCATTGTGGACGACACCAATGCGGAGGTGGAGCAGGTGATGGCGTGGATAAAGGAGTGTCAGGAGTCGGACATCAAACTGCAAGACATTTGCATTGCCGCACCCAGCTTCAATCTGCTGAAAGACGTTCAAAGCCGCCTGCACCACGACGGCACGAACTACCGAATGCTCAAAGGCTCGCAAAAACAAGGCAGCACGAACGGCATCAACCTCTGCACCTTGCATTCACTCAAGGGCCTGGAGTTCCGCGTGGTGATTCTCACGGGCATCAACGAGCGTAACCTCCCCTCAAAAGTGACTACCGGCTATCCCTTCTCGGGCATGGACAAGGCGGCCCAAAAGGAATATCTTTCCTCCAAGCGCTCGCTGCTCTATGTGGCCATCACCCGTGCCCGACAATTGGTTTACATGGTCGGCGCAGGAGAGCCTTCAGGCTTGGTGAAACTGCAACGACAATAGCTTTCAGCTTCGCCGCAAAAATTCATGGCCATTCATGTCTTCTGGACACGAATGGCCATGAATGTTTTATGACTTATCGGAAACTACATCACGCAGTCCAGCACCTCGCTGAACTTGTCGATGACGTTTGTGGTGCCTACGCGCAGCAATTCTTCCCTTGAATGGTTGCCATACGTCACACCGATGGTGCGGCACTGCGCTCCCTGGCCCATGCCGATGTCGAACGTGGTGTCGCCAATGACCCACGTTTGGGCGGGCGTCATGTCCGTCTTCTTCAAAAGCGTAAGCACGGCTTCGGGATTGGGCTTTGCCTTTTCCACATCTTCACACGCCACGATATGCGACATATAAGGAAGGATGCCAAGTTCGCGACACATACTCTTTACGCTTTCGTGGCCACGGCTGGTGGCGATGCACAGCATGACGCCCATTTCGTGGAGCGTGTGCAACGTTTCCTTTACCTCAGGAAAGAGCGTCACGCCCTTGTTGCCTATCGTTTCGAAAAGTTCGCGGTAAGTGTCTACGGCTTTCACCAGTTCCTCGCCCTCAATGCCGGCCAGTTGAGCAATGCTTTGCGTAAGGGGGAGGCCGATGGTGCGGCAGATGGCCTCATCGGTAGGAACGGCATAGCCGCACTGCTGAAACGTGGCGGTCATGGTGCGCACAATGCCGCGCGAAGTGTCGGCCAGCGTGCCGTCAAAGTCGAGCACTACAAGCTGGCGCCGCAAGGAGAACGACACCGACGCTCCAGCGCCGTCGAAACCCGCAATGGGCGGACAGCACTTCGTAAGTTTCACGTCCACACGTTCCACTTTCCGAAACCTTGCGAGCAGAGCACGGGATATGCGAAGAGCCACGTGCTCAAGCAGCGCTGAAGGTACGTTCATTTCCCTACGCACTTCTTCCACGGCTTCGGCATAATTGACGGTTGACTCAAGATTGTCATTAAGCAAAGCACCGACGGCCTGACTGTCGGGGAGACGGAGCGTAACGTCGACTTTGTAGTTTTGACCCACTTCGCGCTCTTGCGCCATCACACCATGGCGGGCAAAGAAGTGCAGGTTGTTCAAGGAAATTTCCATGTAGTTTAGTTCTATTGTGTTGAAAAAGGGAGCCCGTAGAAGCTCCCTCTTTTGTTTTTCCTATAATTTATCCACAGCGGCTTGAACCGCAGTGTTTGCAAATGAGGCATCCCTCTTGGTACACGAGCGCTTCGTGACCGCAGTTCGGACACTTCTGGCCTTGCGCCACGGTGCCGTCGACCACATACTTCTTCAACGCACGGCTTACGCCGACCTTCCAGGTGTTGATGTTTTCGTTCTCGAGCTGAAGAGAATTGACAAGTTTGATGACGTTCTCGATGGGCATACGGTAACGCAACACGCCGGAGATGAGTTTGGCATAGTTCCAATACTCTTTGTTGAACTTTTCAGAGAGTCCCTCCACGGTCATTTTGTAGCCGCGCTTGTTTTCGAACTGGAAGTCGTAGCGCTTCGTGCCGTCGGGACAAATTGTCTTGATGATGCGGCCCTTGTTCACGCTCTTGGGCAAAACGATGCCCTCTTCGTCGTCCTGCAAACCGGTGAAGATTTCATACGGACGACCGTCGAGCAAACCTACGAAGGCCACCCATTTCTCTTTGTTGTTTTGGAAACGTACCACGTCGCACTCCAACACGTCGGGACGGCGTTCGGTGACGGCGGGCATGACGAAAGCGGCGCTCTCGGCGGCAGAAGTTTCGGCCTGCTCCTTCTGTTTCTTTTCCGTCTTTTGCGTGCTGACGAGCACACCCGCACGCGAACCGTCGCGATAGATGGTGCAGCCTTTGCAGCCGCTGCGCCAAGCTTCCTTGTACAAACGGTCCACGAGTTCTTCGTCGACATCGTGGGGAAGATTGACGGTCACGCTGATGCTGTGGTCGACCCACTTCTGGATAGCGCCCTGCATGCGTACCTTCATGAGCCAGTCCACATCGTTGGCCGTGGCTTTGTAATATGGAGAGCGACGGACGAGTTCGTCAATCTCTTCCTGCGAATAGCGGCACGTGGTGTCGATACCGTTGACGCGCATCCATTCGAGGAATTTGTGGTGATAAACGATGTACTCTTCAAAGCTGTCGCCATTTTCGTCCGTAAAGTCCACGTGCACGTCGGAATCGTTGGGATTTACCTTGCGGCGCCGTTTGTAGACGGGGAGGAAGACGGGTTCGATGCCCGAAGTGGTTTGCGTCATCAGACTTGTGGTGCCCGTCGGAGCTATGGTGAGGCAGGCAATGTTGCGACGGCCGCATTTCTGCATTTTTTCGTAGAGCGAAGCATCGGCTTGCTTCAGACGGAGGATGAACGGATTGTCCGCTTCGCGTGCCGTGCTGTAAACGGGGAAAGCACCGCGCTCTTCGGCCATCTCCACAGAACTTCCGTAGGCGGCAAGGGCGAGCGTACGCTGTACGTTGACGGCAAAATCGGTGGCTTCCTGTGTGCCGTAGCGCAGTCCCAAGGCGGCGAGCATGTCGCCCTCGGCGGTTATGCCGAGACCGGTGCGGCGACCCTGTGCCGTCTTGTGCTGGATTTTCTCCCACAAATGGCGTTCGGTGTGTTTCACGTCTTCGCTTTGCGGGTCGGAATCTATTTTTCTGAGTATCTCGGCAATTTTTTCTTCTTCAAGGTCGATAATATCGTCCATCAGGCGCTGTGCCTTGCGTATGTGCGACTGGAAGAGGGCGAAGTCGAATTCGGCTTCCGGCGTAAACGGATTTTTTACATAAGAATAAAGGTTCACCGCCATCAGTCGGCAACTGTCGTAGGGACAGAGGGGAATTTCGCCACAGGGGTTGGTGCTGACCGTGCGGAAGCCCAAATCGGCATAGCAGTCGGGAATGCTTTCACGCAGTATGGTATCCCAAAAGAGCACACCGGGTTCGGCACTCTTCCAGGCGTTGTGGACAATCTTTTTCCAAAGGGCAGCCGCATCTACGTCCTTTTCCACGAAAGGATTGGCGCTGTCCACCGGAAACTGCTGGTGATAGGTGCGTCCCTCAACGGCGCAGTTCATGAACTCGTCGTCAATCTTCACACTTACGTTGGCGCCGGTGATTTTCCCCGTTTCCATTTTAGCATCGATGAAGTCTTCCGCTTCGGGATGACGGATGGAAATGCTGAGCATAAGGGCGCCGCGGCGTCCGTCCTGTGCCACTTCTCGGGTGGAATTGCTGTAGCGTTCCATGAAAGGCACAATGCCGGTGGAGGTGAGAGCCGAATTTTTCACGGGAGTGCCTTTAGGACGGAGTCCCGTCAGGTCATGTCCCACACCGCCACGGCGTTTCATGAGTTGCACCTGCTCTTCGTCCTGCTTCATGATGGCACCGTAGGAATCACCGTCGCCCTCCACGCCAATGACGAAGCAGTTGGACAAAGAGGCCACTTGGTGATTGTTACCAATGCCGGTCATGGGCGAACCTGCCGGTACGAGATAGCGGAAATGGTCGAGCAGAGAAAATATCTCCTCTTCGCTCAAAGGATTGGGATAGTTGTTTTCAATGCGTGCCAACTCGCGCGCTATGCGGCGGTGCATATCAGCGGGAGACTGTTCGTAAATGTTTCCGAACGAGTCCTTCATGGCATATTTGTTTACCCACACGCGTGCGGCAAGTTCATCGCCATTGAAATAGTCGAGCGTAGCCTTGTAGGCTTCTTCGTAAGTGTATGTATTCATCGTGAATGTTGTCTATTTATATGTAGGCACTCAGTCAAGCAATTGCATTTCCTGCTCGGTGAGTCCAAGTGCTTTGCATACCGTGGTGCGGTCCATGCCGGCGGCAAGCAGAGCGCGTGCATTGGCCATGCGTTCTTCGGCACGGCCTTTTTCCACA
>CAVCAV010000091.1:0-11222 GCA_963600165.1 Christensenella sp. UBA1685
TATACCCAGGCCGCGTCACTTCGTGCCGTGACCTGGGCTTACGAGTGGTGGCCTTTCAGGCCGCTCGCCGCACACCACTCTCCGCACACCACTCGCCGCGCTAAAACGACCGCCCAAAAACTGCGCAACTATTTTTTCACATAACACAAAAAGCGGCTTATATACAAAAAGCACGTTCTGCGCTGCCTCTTAGCAGCCTTGCAGAACGTGCTTTTTCTTTTTATTTATATGGCTTATATCACTTCAGCACAATGCGCTTGGGCATCATGCGGTGGAGCTTGGCGGGAGCGGAAATGGCGCGCAAGGCAGGCTTGCCTTTCACGGCCTTCACAGACACGCTGGAAGCGGAAGCCGGCACCTCGATGTGAGCCTTGCAAAGGTCGGACTCCACAGCACAGCCGTCGCTCACGTAAGCCGCTACGGCGTAGTAGGAAGAGCCGGCCGTGGCGCCGCTCAACTGCACGGAGCGCACACCCTGGTCCGTAAGGGCCTTCTTGGCATCGCTCACCGACTGTTCGCCGGAGAGATAGTCGTAAAGGCTGTTGCTCACGCTTTGGTGGATGGCCGTAAGGATGTCGGCGTCGCTGAGCGTATCGGGCACGAAGCCGCTGATGTAAGCGCGGCTGTTGTCGTCGGGCGTGAAAGTGATGTTGGGCGTGCCGTCGGTGTCGTAGGTCACGTCGATGCCCACCTTACCGCCCTTCTGCTCTACGGGAAGCGTGTGGAACGTCAACTTATGGAACGGCGTGGTAAGGTTGCCGTTGGTGTCCATGCCATAGCCCCATACCACATAGTCGTCGTCGGGCACGATGCCCGTCACCCAGTCGGAGACGTCGCCGCTGTAGAGCACTTGCGAAAGCACGGAAGAGAGCGACATACCGTAGTACTGGCCGAGCTGCGTGAAGTAGAGCAGGTCGTCGGCCACCACGTCGTCGTCGGACTTGTACCGCTCGTATTCAGCCTTGGAGAGGTACATGATGTTGTACGTTCCCACGCTGCTTTCGGGTTTGGCGGAGAAAGTTGCGAAGAGCTGGCCCACTTCGTCTATTTTCATGTTGAGCACGTCTTTCTCAGTAGAGGAAGAGGAGGAGAAGCTTACGCTGTCTACCTGGTCCACGCTGAAGCGCTGCACCGAGCCGTCTTTCAGGTGCACCAACATATTTTCTGATTGCGCAAAAGCTGTGGCGGAAAATGCCACGCATGCGGAGAGGAAGAGATTTCGGAGTTTCATCAATTTTGGGTTTTGGATAAATATTTCTTTTGCAAATATAAACAATCGGCAAGAAACGGCGCCGTTTCGCCTACAAAAAGTCACCGAGAACGGGCATTTTGCCTTATTTCCGACACAAATCGCAGTAATATCCCAACTTATAGACAGCAAAAAACAGCAACGAGGGACGGCGGCCGAGCAAATGGCGCCGCAGGAGCGGACGCACCGCACAGAAGGCCGTTGCCGCCAAACGGCTCAGTCCGAAGCGTTGGAGCTTGCGCTGCAAACGCGACGGTCCGGCAAAGTCCGTCATCGGGCTTCCGAGCGAATGGAGCGTCTGCAGGGCCGTTTCGGTTTTGGCGAGGAACGATGCGTTGCTGTCGATGCCCAGATGCACGAGCGGATTGTCGATATGGGCTATTTGTATACCCAACTTTTGCAGTTGCAAGCCGAAGAGGGCGTCTTCGTAGCCGTACTTCGTGCAGCGTGCGTCGAAGCGGATGCGCTGGAACACGTCGCGGTGGATGAGCACGTTGAATGCAGTAAAATAATTGAAGGGATGCGCTGCACGGAAAGCCACGGTGCGCACCTTTTCCGCCTTGTGTTCATAGCGCCAGCGGAGTTCGGTACCCACGGCGGCACGGCCGGAAGGATTGCGTACCGAACCGCACACCACGGGAGCCTTGTCGCGGTTCTGCCAATAGTTTTCCACAAAAGAAACGTCGCACACCTGGGCATCGCTGTCCATGAAAACGAGATAGGGGAAACGTGCCGCATCGCAAAGGCGGTTGCGCATGTTGGCCTGTCCCTGGTTTTGCGAAACGGCAACGTAACGGCAATGGGTCAGCGCCTCTGCCGCCCGGCGGTTGGCCTGTTCGGCGTTTGCATCGGTAGAAGCGTCGTCGCCGAGAAGTATTTCGTAGTCAAACTCCGGCGTACGCTCCCTGAAGGCCGCACATTGTGCGTCAATGTCGTGCAAAAGGCGCGAACAGTCGTAGTTGTTGGTGGAAATGAGAAAGGAAAACATCAGGAACAGTCAAGAAAAAAGTTTGGGGTCAAGGTCAAGAATTGAAGAATTGGAGAATTCGTCATCAAGGTGGGAAAGGCATGAATCGCGGAAAGGCTTGACAACGTCAAGCCGCAGATTCCAATTATTCTCGCCAATTCAAAAAGAACAAGGAAGAAAAATTCTCCAATTCTCTAATTCTTGACATAAAAAACAATAGCATTATTCCGCCCCTTCGCGCGCTTCATATTCGTCCAGCGCCTGGGCCATGCACTTGCGGCCTTCGGCAATGATGGAGGCGGCCTTGTCGAAGTCGAAGCCGCCGAAGCGGTTCATGGGAATGTTCACGGCCACGTCGGGACGTGTGATTTTCTGCGCCGCCACCGTGCTGCGTTCTATCATCATGCCGAAAGCTTCGGTGAGGAGCGACACGTAGTTGCGGCCCACACGCTCTTTTAATGCATTGGGCACCACATGGTCGAGCCACGAGGGCATTATCGTTTCCCCGTTGCCGTCCTCGGCATGGAGTCGCGCCGCCTCGTCGGTCGACGGTGCGCTGACGTTCACACTCACAAGCAGCGAGCCTTCGCGGCGCTCCACCCTGTTGAGCGGAAGGGCATTGGCAATGCCGCCGTCGACGAGCTGGTGGTGGGCTATCCTTACGGGTTTGAACACGGAGGGAATGCTGATGGAAGCGCGTATGGCGCGGTAGAGACTCCCCTTTCGGAACACCACCTCGCGCTTCGTGGCCAGGTCGGCCGAAACGGCGCAAAAGGGAACGGGCAAGTTCTCTATCTTCACGTCGGGCACCATCTCGCGCAAGGCTTTTATCACCTTCTCGCCTTTTACTACGTGGTCCAGTCCGAGCGACCAGTCGATGAGCGACATCATCTCCTTGCGGTCGATGGCGCACATCCAGTTTTTCACGTCTTCAAGTTTGCCGGCAGCATACATTCCGCCAATTAAAGCGCCCATCGACGTACCCGCCACAGCGTCTATGGCATAGCCGCGCTGCAGCAGTTCTTCAATGGCGCCTATATGCGCGTAGCCCCTTGCACCGCCGCTGGACAGTACAAGGGACACGGAAGGTCTTGTGGAAACGGTTGTCAGTTTCGTTGCTTCGGTCATAAAAACAAGAGATTACATTGCCAAGCAACGCGCGGGGTCAATACTCGTCGTTGGCGTAGAGATAGGGGAATGCGGCATAGTCCCAGTCGAGAATCTCGTCGTCGCGAAAGAAGCGCTTCAGTTCTGTCGCTGCTGTTTCGGGCGAGTCGGAAGCGTGCACGATGTTCTCCTGGAAACTCATGCAGTAGGAGCCTCTGATGGTGCCGGGCGCTGCATTGCGTCCGTTGGTAGGTCCGGCGAGGGTTCTCACCGTGCTGATGGCGTCGACGCCCTGCAGGCAGATTGCCACCACGGGAGCCGTCATCATGGAGTCCTTCACGCGTTGGAAGAAGGGTTTCGCACTGAGGTGGGCATAATGTTCGGAGAGCAACTCGTCGGTGAGTTTCATCATCTTCATGCCGCAAAGCTGAAGCCCTTTCTTTTCGAAGAGGCTTACAATCTCTCCCACCAAGCCACGCTGTAGCGTACAGGGCTTGAGGAGCACAAGGGTTCTTTCAATGGCCATATGATTCAAGTGTTAGTGATATTGAGTTGTTTGCAAAGATATGAGAAACAACCGACACGGACAAGAAAAGCGGGGGGAACGATGGGGGCGAACGATGGGGGCGACGTCTCCTGACGTCGCTTGCGCGAAGTTTCAAAGCGCAGCACAAAAAACGCTGTGGTCTCGCTCATGCGACGTCAGGAGACGTCGCCCCCATCGTTCGCCCCCATAGGCAAAAAAAGACTTCCGCAGCATTTCTGCAGAAGTCTTTTAAGTTTGGCTATTAATCCATGTTGTCTACATACATCTCAGACAACGTTTCGTTTGAGCCGTTGTCTGTTCTTACGAGCGAGAAGTTGGCTCTAAACCAGAGGGCACTTTGTCGGGACATGACCGTCAACTTTTCAACATATTGGTTGAAAGCCTTAATGGCCTGCTTCACGCCTTCGGCATCGGTTTTTGCATAGCTGTAGACGGGCTTCTGCGAACAGTAGCCGAGCTCGCTTTCAATTTGTTCGTCGGCTTTGTTGAACCAAGTATTGTGTTTTGACTCGACGCAATTGACCACAATCTTATAGGTCGTGCGGCTGCGGACGGGTTCGGGCATTTCATATCCTTTCGTGCCTCTGCCGTCCGGCGCCAAAGTATAGTCCAGCCAATCATTGGGGCCGTCAGGTCTTATGTGATGTTCTTGGGGGTCGTCTCTGCATATCTCATCGTGATAGATGTGCGGAGTTGGTCTAAATCTATAGCGTACACCCTGCTTCGGATTTTTGATTTTTGTAATCCATGAGAATCCGGTCGTAAAATCATTGGTTTGATAATCGGGCACACGCGAGAGACAGCTTGAGGAGTAAGTCGGAAAAGTTCCCACAAACATCCAGTCCACAACAGAACTGTCAGGACTTGTCTTGATATAAGGCGTGACATTAAGGTTTTCAATCGGCTCCACCTTCCACTTCTTCTTATAGCTGTAAGATGGGGATGCGTTCGACGTTACCATGGGTTCTATAGGGCAGACGTTGTCCATCGCAAAGTCAAAACCATATTCCTTACCGGCTGAAGGACGAGGCTGAGGGTCTGACACAATGATTTCCTCATTTCCACCTTCGCTCTGATACATGTCTACGTCAAAATTGAGCATAACCAAGATGGGACCTAACCATCCGAACTTTAGAGAACCGCTCCAGGTGTAGTAACTTGGCGTTATACGGTCACCGTCGTCCGTAGTATACCACAAGTAACCCTTATGAAGGGTGTAGGGATCGGGCAAATCCGAATTCTTTATCGTCATCAGATAACGAATAAGGTAGTAGTCCTCATCCGTATCGAACTTATGAAGCGGAATAATCTCTATCTTGTAATTCAAACCGCATACGGCCTCACAAACAAAACCCGTCGGGCCATAACTTGTAGATTTGGAGATGGTATAAATGCCATACTCTTCATCGTCGTTGCCACCGTTGTCAAGCTCATCGGACTCTTTCATCCACGTAACGAGGTTGTCGGCCGACAGTCCGTAGCGATAGGCATTGGGCTTGAAGTTGTCCTCGTTGATTTGGAATTGAACAGAATCGGTGTTCTCGAATTGGGTGTTGTCGTAGACACTGGCAAGGGAGAGAGAACCGTAGGACGAATTCTTTCGGAAAGCAGCAACGGAGGAAGCATGAGTGGAGTCTTTGTCGAGTTGCAAACGCGCCGACTCAATGCTTTCAAGGAACCTGCGGTAAGATTTGGTATCCTTGCCCTCGGCGTCGAGTTGGGCAATTGCGTGGTTCACCGTGTCGACCAAGGAAGTCACGGTCTGGTTGCCTTTACCGCCTACAATCACGAAGTTCGTGTAGTTGTTGTAGGCTTCAACGAGTTGGGGCACGTCGGCCACTCTCACCTTCACGTTGGCACCTTTTACCAGCACTACGGAAGCGAGATTGGGAGCGAATTCCGTTGCGGGATTTTTAATGCGCGCGGCAATGGCGGCGTCGATGTCCGAACGGTCGTCGCCGACCAGAAGGGTCTTGCCCTCGTAGCACACACCGAGTTGGTCGGTAGTGGGGGCGGCGTCTTCCGTAGAAGGATCGGTCTTTGTGATGTTGTCTTTGGTTTCGTCGCTACAAGCGGTCACCAGCGTGCTTGCGCCAATGGCGAAGGCAGCAACGAACAGCGTTTTGAATAGAGTTTGCAGTTTGTCCATAACCTTACATTTTGATTGATTTTTGCAAATATACACATTCTCAGTAAGCAAGGACAGGGGGATTGGTGAAAATGTGCAAGGAACGAAGGGGGCGAACGATGGGGGCGAGCTCTCCCGAGCTCGCTTGCGCGAGAAATGAGCGGCGTCACGGACGCTTTTGCGCGGCTTCGCCTTCTATGGAGGCGACGTTTCAAACGTCGCCTCCATCGTTCGTGTAAGGGCCGCTCATGCGACGTCAGGAGACGTCGCCCCCATCGTTCGCTCCATAGAAGCTGAAAAAGCTAATTTATATAACCGCCCTTGCTGAGTTGTCCCCAACTGTCGTCAAACTGGTGGCGGTGCGACATCTGCTCTTCGCCCTCGGCGTTGTCGACGGGTTGGAAGTTCAGCCTGGAAGAAGCCACGGTTTCGTGCGTCTGCACGTCGACGAGTTTCAATGAGAAAGCATGCGCTGCGCCCGACTGCTTGGCTTGCTCTTTGAGGGCAGCGACATATTTGTTGAAAGCACGCACAACGAGGGCACGGCCGTCCTGGTCTGTGCAGGCATTGGCGTAGAACGTGCGCTTCACCGTTATGTGGGTGTCGCCGCTAAGCTTGTCGTCGTTGTCCAACAGCCAACTCTCCTGGTCGCCGGAGGCCTGGTACTCGAGCCGGTACGCCCTCTTGCTGCGGATGGGTTCGGGCAACGTAATGGTTGCCTTGTTGACATGACTTGCGGTAACCATGATCTGGTTCTTGTTGAATTCGTCAACAACGGGCACAATGGTGGTTTCCAACTGATAACGCTCGCCCTGCTTCGGATGCTTTACCACCACAGTCCACACCAAATGAGTAGTCCAGTCGTTGTATTGGAATTCTTTTATTTCGGAAGGCGTTTTCGTCTCGGTGAGAGACATCTTGTTTCCTTCAAAGTTCCATTCCACCGCAGCGCTGTCGCCGGCATTGGACAGACGCTGCGTAATGGAAGCAGCACCGTCCGGAAGGGTTGTTTCGGTGACGTAGTCAAAACTGCCGGCCTCGCTTTTCGCATCGATTTGCTGGGTAAAAGGATAGACCTTGTCGGAAGTGAAGTTAAAACCTACGTCCGATGTCTTTGTAGCGTTATCGTTGTCGACGGGCTTCGGGTCGGAAATGGCAATTTCGCCCTGGGCACCTCCTACGGCCTTCACATTGGCTTTGATGCTGACACTTCGAAGATAAGGTCCTGCCCACATGCTGTTGGTAGGTTCCTTTGCGTCCACACTTACCTTATTGCCATTTTCGTCGAAATAGTACAAGACGACTGCAGTGTACCATTTGGAGCCCCATTCGTAGTCGAACTGCGAATTGAGAAACGTGGGAACGGCATGAACGAGATAATAGTCTTCATCCTTGGAGGGATTATAGAGGGAGATAATCTCATACTTCACGTTGTAGTTCATCGTACGTTTCCTCGCTCGCGTCTTTCCTATAGCGCCGGCCATCGTAAAGGTTTGCATACCATAGAGTGCTTCGTCGTTGCCTCCGTCGAGATTGTCGCCATCGGTCATCCACTGCACGAGTCCGTCGGCAGAGAGTCCGTACTGGTAGGCATTGGGCGCTGCGTCGCCTACGGCCTCTTGTGCGGTGCGTTCGGAAGCTGCACGCAAACTTTTCGCCGTGTAAACGGAATTGGCGCGGAACGCTACAGCGTCGGCACTGTCGGCACTCATGCCCGCCTGCTCTTGCAGCGAGTTTATGCGCTTGGCAAGGGCATAAGCCATTTCGCTGTTGACGCCTTGTTTCTCCAATTGCGAAGCTACATTGCTAATGCGAGCGGCGAACTGTTCGTTGTTGTCCCTCGTCGTTCCCACCAACACGATGTTGGCATTGTTGGCATAGAGCTTCATGAGGGTTTGCAACGTGTCGGGAGAGAGCGCAATCTGCGCGCCTTTGGTGACTACCACCGCATCGAGTTCTTTGGAGAATTCGGTGGCGGGATTGGCAATGCGTGCCGTAACGGCGGCGTCGAAACCTGTGCGGTCGTTGCCGAAGACAAAGGTTTTTCCTTTATACACGTTGCCCAGCAGGTCGGTCGTCGGCTCTTCCTTTCCCTCTATGACGGAAGAATCGTCGCGACCGCCCCCAGTTGTTTCGTCGCTGCAGGCGGTGAAAGTCATGCACGCACCGATGGCAAAAGCAGAAGCCATCCATGCAAGGCGCAGTTTTTTATATGATGTCATAATTGTCGAGGTTTTAGAGAATATAGCACTTAGTCGGAAATGGGACGTACGGGATTTCCCGCATAACGGCGGAATCGCTGCAATTCCATCTTATATACAAATTCATCGTCTTCGACGTAAAAATAGAATCCGAATGATTTTGCATAGCCATGCTGTGCAGCGGGCAAATCTGCATTGCCCCATGTATCCACTTCGGAAGTCCAATAATAACCGAGATAACTGTTCGTAGACCCACGTTCAATATCAGCATAACAAATGCCTACAGCAGGGAAGAACACACGCTTGGAAATATCGTCAACAGAGACAAGAAGCACGCCTCTAGGTCCATAGTATACTCCATCGATTAGTTTCCAACCAGAAATCCAGTATTTTCCACCTTTATCCATATTAAATGGATTAATCCCATCAAATTGCGTCAAATCGGCATTCGGCTCCCTACTGCACGCTTTAAGCAAATCTTCAAATTCCTTCAGTGTGGGCATACGCCATGTGCCGCCCCATTTTACGTGTGCCACGTCGTATTCCGGTTTAAGCACATGGTTGTCATTATAGGGTACGGGATACCATTCCACTAAATCGTCTGGGTCTGATGACTTAGCACCACAATAGTTAGCCATATCGTAATTGGTCTTCACCCCTTTAATGTGCGTCTTGTCAGAATATTTTCCATAAGTCACGCTGTTATCCGTATACGACTTGTAATAAGTGTCTATTTCACCCCATGCATAAAAATCGCCATAGGTTTCATTGTAGCATTCCGTTGGATTAGTTGCGCCCACATTCATCGTAGCCCATTTCTTACCGGCTATTTCCACATATTCGTGACCGTTGATCATGTTTTTGGAACGTGGTTCTGTACACAACACTTCATACTCGTGACTCGGCGTATTGTTGTAGGAAGCAACACGGGTGTCGTTATTGTAGATTTCAATCACTTCCGAACGCAACACGGGACGCACGCAGCATCCGCGGTAACGGCTGGTGACATATTGCGGATGGGTGTCGGTTGAAGCGAAGAAGAAACATTCGCCGGAATTTTCGTCGCTTTTATACAAAGTGGACGCCCAGTAATAACCGTATTTCCCAATGCTCAGGTGCGAAGTGGCTTCGAGCAGACCGGCAGCGGGAAAGAACACGCGCTTGCTGATGTCGTCGGTAGCCACAAAGAGCAAACCGTTCACTTCATACGTCGTGCCGTCTATTTCAGAGCCTGCCTCAATCCAGTATCTGCCGCCTTCGGCGATTTCATCGCCTTCGAACGTTTTTATGGTTTTGTCCACATATCCCGTTCCGCCGCAT
Source organism: Christensenella sp. UBA1685 (assembly GCA_963600165.1). Taxonomy (GTDB): domain Bacteria; phylum Bacteroidota; class Bacteroidia; order Bacteroidales; family Bacteroidaceae; genus Alloprevotella. Next base: position 9,520 of record CAVCAV010000091.1, read on the forward strand.
GCCTTGTCGAGGTTCTCGAAGTCGGTCACGGTAGGCATACGCCATGCGCCGCCCCATGCAGCTTGTGCCGCATCGTTGTTGTCGAGGAGGGTATAGTTGGAGTTGTAGGGCACGGGGTCCCATTCGATAAAGTGAGCGTCGTTGGAATAATTCATCCAATTGTAAGCCGTTTTCTCGCCGGGGATGTGCGTCTTGTCGGAAGTCTTTCCAAAAGTCACGTTACGTCCTGAAAGGGAAGAATAGTAAGTGTCGGTTTCTCCCCATGCATAGAAGTCACCGTAGGCCGTGGCAACATCGTCGGCCACCGACGTGGCACCAAGGTTCATCGTGGCCCATTTCGTGCCGCCAATTTCCACGTACTCGTGTCCCATGGCCAAAGAGTCGATGTTTCCTTCGGAAAGAACGGCTTTGTTTGCCTCAGAGGCCTTGTAGCCGTCTACAAGAAGCTTGGTTACTTTGTTGTACACGCAGAGTCCTTGTGCAGAAGCGCCGGTGGCGCTGAAAAGAACAAGAAGCGAAAGTATGATATGTTTCATCGTTGTCGTGCTGTGTTATGAGTGTTGGTTCAGGGTTTTGCGTTCATCCCATTCAATAGATATACCTTAGAATCTTTCACGATGATTATGCGGCCGTTACGCATAAACTTGCCGTTGACTGCGGAACAGCCGTTGTCAAGAACATCCGCAACGCCCGTAACGCCGTGTTGGAGCGACAGCGGTAGGTAGTTTACAGACGACATACTGAACTTGTCGCTCACGAAATAAGCGAATCCGGGATTGAGAAATTCTCCCACATAGCGGAAGAAGCCGAATTTTGAAGCGTCGTCTTTGTCGTGCGAGAACGTATAAACGGCATTCTGCGTGGGCGCGGGTATCTTTTGCGAAGAACCATACAATGCGCTGACAAGCTTACACGTCGGTATGTCATTGGTGATGGCAAAACTTACGGGACTTTCGCCATATATTACCATAGCTGTCTCAGGAGGCACGATGGTGCCTGGAGCAAGCCGCGTACTGTCGTTCAGCAAGAACACATTGGTAGCCTTGTCCAACTGCGGCACATAGACCTCGCAGCCGGAAGGAACAACCAAGCGGAACGGAGAATAAATGGTAGCAAAAGGAGCACTGGGACTCAGCGTCGCCCTTTCCACCTTGTTTAATTCCACTTCGGTATCCGCATCCCCATAAACGGCATGGAGAGACGAGCCGTGAGAAAGGGGCAAAGTAGCCTTTACGCTATCGTTGACCACCAACGCCGCCTTGCAATTGACAAATGTAAGCACAGGAACGTCGCAACCGTCTCCTTTGCCCAACCACACGCTATCGGTTCCAAGCTGGGTAAGCCTTTCACCGTTTTGTCCAACATAGACGTGCATATTTTGCGCCAGGGAAATGGCCGGGAATAATGCAGTAAGAAAGAGGGTAAAAAATATACGTCTCATAAATCAGTGTTTGATGGTATTTGCAATAGAGTCTAGTGAGTTTCAGAAATATGGGCAAAGGTAGGGAATAATGATTAAAGGAGGGAGAGGAGGCGTGTATTATTTAAGGCGAAGCGTATGGGGCGAAGAATTGAGCGAACGATGGGGGCGAAGTCTCCTGACTTCGCGCTCTACACGGCAGCGCCCCCCTATGGAGGCGACGTTTGAAACGTCGCGTTCTACACGGCGTTTGCGAAGCGATGGAGCGAACGATGGGGGCGAG
>CAVCAV010000092.1:0-10577 GCA_963600165.1 Christensenella sp. UBA1685
AGGGGTTTACACGCTTTCCAGGCGTGCCTCTTCAACCACTCGAGCACCTTTCCTTGTGGGTTGAAAGTGGCTTCATTTCTAAAACCGAGTGCAAATTTAGAGCAAAGTTCGGAACGAGCCAAGTCTTCGGCCCACATTTTTTCATTTCGGACTCAAAAAGTGGCGTATTTGAGGCAAATATAATCTGCGGGGACACCCTAAGGGTGGTTCTATAAATTAGCTTTGTCATATTTCGGTGCTATTTTTCGTTCAACTTGTTTGTGAACGAAGGAGCATAGCGGGCTATGCGACTGAGCGAACAAGCAAGTTGAGCGGAAAAGAGCCCGAAAGATGACAAAACGCTAATTGAGCGAACTTGCCCATAATTCGGTGGTAATTTATAGAACCACCCTAAAGCGCTTCAAGGAGGCGCTTGAGCACCACGGTGGCGGAGATTTCGCGGTTGGCGGCTTCGGGGATGACGAGGGAACGCGGCGATTCGATGACGTCGTCGGACACAATCATGTTGCGGCGCACGGGAAGGCAATGCATGAAATGGGCATTGTTCGTCACGGCCATATGGGCTGCGTCGACCATCCACGACATGTCTTTGCTGAGCACCTTTCCGTAGTCGGCGGGATTGGTCACACCCGGGCAACTCCAGTTTTTCGCATAGACGAAGTCGGCACCTTCGAGCGCCTTGAGCTGGTTGTATTCTACCTTGGCGTCACCCACAAAGAGCGGGTCGAGTTCGTAGCCTTCGGGATGGGTCACCACAAAGTCGACGTCGGCGGCGCGCATCCATTCAGCGAAACTGTTGGGCACGGCCTGCGGAAGCGCACGGGGATGGGGCGCCCAAGTGAGCACTACTTTGGGACGCAGACTTTCCTTGTGCTCATTGATGGTGATGAGGTCGGCAAAAGCCTGAAGGGGATGGGCCGTAGCGCTCTCCATGGAAAAGACGGGACGCCCGCTGTATTTGATAAACTGGCCGAGGATGTTTTCGGCATAGTCGGCCTCGCGGTCGGAAAGTCCGGCGAAGGAGCGCACGCCGATGAGGTCGCAAAACTGTGCCATCACGGGGATGGCTTCGAGGAGATGCTCGCTCTTGTCGCCGTCCATCACCACGCCGCGTTCCGTTTCGAGTTTCCACGCGCCCTGGTTCACGTCGAGAACAATCACGTCTAGTCCCAAGTTTCGCGCTGCCTTTTGGGTGGAAAGGCGGGTGCGGAGCGAATTGTTGAAAAAGATGAGCAGCACGGTGCGGTGGCGGCCCAAGTGTTCAAAAGCGTAACGGTCTGATTTTATCTGAGCGGCCTCAGCGAGGGCGGCGTCGAGCGGTCCTATGTCGGACACATGAAGGAATGTGTGCATAAATATGGGTTTGTCTGTTTGGATTTTATGTTCTTCGCTGCACAATAAAAACGGCAACAAAAAAGGAGTGGATTTGTATAGCTGCCAAATGTAAGCAAATTTGCTGTATATGTGTTTGCATACGCATGAAATTGCGGAAAAAGGGGAGAACATTTTGCCGAAGCATGCGGAAAGTGGTACTTTTGTGGTCTATATATAATAAGGAGGTACTTCAAGCTGCGCCAAAGCAGGTGCTTTATTAACCAGACCTCCCGTTCACCCAAACATGACATTTACAATGAAGAAGACATTACTCCTCGCCCTCATTGCTGCAGCCACGTTCAGCAGCAGCTGTGCCAAGCGTCCCGCGTCGCCCGCCGAGCCTCAGAAAAAGACCGCCGTTGCGCAAAAGCCCCAAACGGCTGTAGCCTATAACGTAAAGAGCATCGCCGCCAACATCCACGGCAAGGACATCCTCACCGCCATTGCCGACAACTACAAAGGCCAGGCTGTGCTGATTGACTTTTGGGCCACTTGGTGCGGTCCTTGCCGCCAGGCCATGAAGCAGGTTGACGAAATCAAGCCCGAGATGCAGAAGAAAGGCTGCGTGTTTGTGTACGTCACAGGAGAGACTTCGCCCAAAGCCGACTGGGAGAAGATGATTCCGTCCATCGCCGGCGACCACTACCGCCTCACCGACCAGCAATGGGGCGAACTGTGCCGTGCACTCAACATCCCCGGAATTCCCGCCTATCTTCTTTTGGACAAAGCCGGCAACAAGACCTACGACAATCTCAGCGAAGGCGGTTATCCCGGCAGCGAAATTCTCCGCAACAACATTGAAGTGGCACTCACCAGCAAGTAACGGCTGAACGCCCTTAATACGTCTTATCCCACAATGAAAAAACTCGCCATACTCTTTGTGGCAGCCGTGGTTGTATACGGACTGACCACGAAACTGCTGTCTGCCGACCGCGAAGCCAAGGCCCAAGCCGCCGAATGGCGTGCCGAGGGCAAGGAAGTGGTGAGCGGACAAAACGCGAAGCCGGCTGCTGAAGCGGAATACGAAAGCCAAGACACCGCCGTCAGCCGCACTTCGTCCACCCTTCCCGAAGGGATGCGTTTGCCGAAATACGAAACGAGCCGCGGCGGACAGGTCATCGCTCACACGGGCTACACCGTGAAGTACGACGCCGACTTCAAAACGCCGCAGTGGGTGGCTTGGTCGCTCACGGCCGAACAAGCGCAAGGCACGGTGCCGAGGGAAAAGGAATTCCTTCCCGACCCCGACATTCGTGGAGCAAAAGCCTACACGAAGGACTATGCCAACTCCGGTTACGACCGCGGCCACATGGCGCCTGCCGGCGACATGAAATGGAGCGCGACGGCCATGAAGGAATCGTTTTACCTTTCCAACGTATGTCCGCAAAACCGCAACCTCAACCGTGGTGACTGGAAGGAACTGGAGGAACTGGAACGCGAATGGGCCATTAGCCACGGCGTGGTGAACATTGCCGCAGGCCCCATTTATTATACTTCCACGCCCACCCGCATCGGCAACAACAAAGTGGCCGTTCCCGACGCGTTCTTCAAAGTGATACTTGTGGACTATCCCGACGCCCCGAAGGCATACGGTTTCATTTTCAAGAACGAAGCCGGAAGCCGTCCGCTTTCGTCCTACCAGCTCTCCGTCAACGAAGTGGAGAAGGTGACCGGCATGGACTTCTTCCCCGGTCTGTCGGAAAAGACAGAAGGCCAAAAGCCGGAAATCACACGCCGCTGATTCGGCAAGAACCACCCTTTACTGCAAAACCTAAAAGAACCCGATGAAGATTTCAAACATATTCCGCCTCTTGTCCGTGGCCGTGCTTGGCGCCTGTGCCGTCACCGCCACTGCCGGCAAGAAGAGCGTAACTGAAGAGACCTATAAATTCCGCATCACGCTCACCGACAAGAACAACTGCGGCTACAGCGTGAAGAAGCCGCAAGCCTTCCTTTCGCAAAAAGCCATCGACCGCCGCAACCGCATGGGCCTTAAAGTGGACGAGCACGACCTGCCGCTCACCCCTGCCTACACCGAACGGATAAAGGCGCTCGGCGTGCGCATCGTGTGCCAGAGCAAGTGGAACAACACGCTTGTGGTGGCTACCGCCGACAGTGCCAAAGCCGCCGCCGTGGAGCAGTTGCCGTTTGTGAAGGACGTGAAGTGTGTGTGGATTCGTCGCGACAGCGTAGAAGCGTTCGACGCTTCCGGCCGCCTCAACATGTTGGAGAACAAAGCCGACACGCTCGACGGTTACTACGGCCGTGCACAGTGGCAGACCGAATCGCTCAACCTCGACAAACTGCACGACATGGGCTTCAAGGGCGACGGCGTGACCATCGCCGTAATAGACGGCGGCTTCTTCAACGCCGACGTCATCAAAGGCCTTACGGGAACGAAGATTCTCGGCACGCGCAACTTTGTGCGTCCTTCGCGCAGCGTCTACGAAGAGCAGAGCCACGGCATGATGGTGCTTTCGTGCATCGGGGCACATACGCCCCACTCTTTCGTAGGTACGGCGCCCGAAGCTTCGTTTTACCTTCTCGTGAGCGAGGACGGCGAGACGGAGCAACTCGTGGAAGAGGACTACTGGTGCGCTGCAGTGGAATATGCCGACAGCGTGGGAGCCGACTTGGTGACGAGTTCGCTCGGCTACTACCATTTCGACAACCAGTTCATGAACCATAAATATGCCGACCTCGACGGCCGCACGGCGGTGAACAGCCGAAGCGCCTCGCTCGCCGCCAGCCGCGGCATCGTGCTGCTCAACAGTGCCGGCAACAGCGGCGACGACCCCTGGAAAAAGATTTCGTTCCCCGCCGACGGATTTGACATGCTCACCGTAGGCGCCATTGACCGCAGCGGACTGAACACGAACTTCTCCTCGGTGGGCAACACGGCGGACAACCGCACAAAGCCCGACGTGATGGCGCTTGGCGGAAGAGCCGCAGTCTACACGAGCGAAGGAAACGTCGGAAATGCCAACGGCACGTCGTTCTCCTGTCCCATCATGTGCGGTGCGGTAGCCTGTCTGGTGCAGGCTTTCCCCCATGCCACTCCCGTGGAGATTGCCGATGCCGTTCGCAAGGCCGGTTCGGAAGCCGAACACCCCAACAACATTATGGGCTACGGCGTTCCCGACATGAAGAAGGCCTATGACATTTTGAAGCAGAAACGATGAGTTTCGAGAAATGAACGACGGCGGGCCGAAAGCCCGACAAAGCCGTACAGCCCCAACCACCAAATTTCCAAGAATTCCAATGCCTACAATCGTCGACCCGTTCCAACTCTTTACGCCGCCCGACTTTTCCGAAGAGGAAGAAGCCGTGCAACCCCGAAGCGGGGCACAACGTGCGTTGAGTCTTTTCGAACTCAACGTGAAGGTGCGCACCGTGCTCGAGCACACGCTGCGACAGACGTTCTGGGTGGCAGCCGAACTGAGCGAAGTGCGCGTGGCCTCCAACGGACACTGCTACGTGGAATTCGTACAGAAAGACGAAACGAGCGGCTCGCTGCTCGCCAAGGCGCGCGGCATCATCTGGCGAAACGCCTACCGCATCGTGTCCGACACGTTCCGCCGCGCCACGGGCCGCCTGCTCGGACCGGGCATCAAAGTGATGGTGGAAGTGAGCGTGGCGTTTCACGAACTCTACGGCTATTCGCTCAACGTGCTGAGCATCGACCCCACCTACACCGTGGGCGACCTTGCGCAGCGGCGGCGCGAAATTATCCGCCAGTTGGAAGAAGACGGCGTGATGGACCTCAACAAGGAACTTCCGTTGCCCAAAATAATCAGCCGCTTGGCCGTCATCTCCAGTGCCACGGCAGCCGGCTACGGCGACTTCTGCAACCAGCTGGACCAAAGCGGACTGAAGTTCAAGCGCAAGCTCTTCCCTGCCGTAATGCAGGGCGACCGAGTGGAAGAAAGCATCATCGGTGCGCTCGACGCCATTGCTGCTGAAGAAGCGGAATGGGACGTGGTGGTGATTATTCGCGGCGGCGGAGCCACAACGGACCTCAACGGCTTCGACTCGTACGCCCTGGCCTCCAACGTGGCGCAGTTTCCGCTTCCGGTGCTCACGGGCATCGGCCACGAACGCGACGACACAATAGTGGACCTCGTGGCCCACACCCGACTGAAGACGCCTACCGCCGTGGCGGCGTTCCTCATCGAGAGGCGGAGCAACGAAGCCGACCGCCTCAAGGAACTCCAGACGCGCCTTCACCGCGCTGCCACGCAACAGCTCACGCGCCACGGACAGAAACTCGAAAACACCGCCGCACGCCTTTCGCTAGCCGTGAGCCAGGCCACCGCACAGCGCCGCTCGGCGTTCGTGTCGCTCGCCCACCGCTTTGAGTTGGCCTCGTCGCACTATGCCGCCCGAGAGCAGCAACACCTCGCCCGGCTGTCCGTGCAACTGCAGGCATCGGCACAGAACTTTCTCAAACAAGAAGGCCGACGGCTGGAACAACTTCCCGCACTCCTCCGCAATGCGCTCCAGCAGCGCCTCACCGCCGAGCGCCACCGCCAGGAGATGGCGAAGCGAAGCATCAAGTTGGCAGGCCCCGAACGCATCCTCGCCATGGGTTTCTCCATCACGCTCAAGAACGGGAAAGCCGTGAAGAACCTCGACAACGTGGCCGCCGGCGACCAGCTTGAAACGCTCCTCGCCGGAGGACGCATCCGCTCCGTAGTGAGCCAAACGGAGAAGAAACAATAACTACTATGACAGAAAAACTGACCTACGAAGCCGCCATGGAGCGGTTGGAAGAAATAGTGGAAGGCTTTGAGCAGAACACGCTCGAGCTCGACCAGCTGACGGCACAACTTGCCGAAGCACAAAAGCTCATCAAATACTGCAGCGAGAAACTGCAGAAAGTAGAAACCGACGTAAAGAAACTCCTCGACAATGGGCAAGAATAAACTCGCGAAATTTGCCGACATGGAACGTTACCCCCACGTGTTCCAAGCCGCTGGGGTGGCCACCGACGAAACGCCGTTTCCGCTGCGCGGACGATGGCACGAAGACTTTTTCCACAACACACGCCCCATCGTGCTTGAACTCGGCTGCGGACGCGGAGAATATACCGTAGGCCTCGGCCGCCTCTTCCCCGACAAAAACTTCATAGGGGTGGACATCAAAGGTGCACGAATGTGGACCGGCGCTACCGAATCGCTCCAGGCAGGCATGACAAACGTGGCTTTCCTTCGTACGCACATCGAATTCATCCAGCGCTTCTTTGCTCCGGGCGAAGTAGCTGAAATATGGCTCACCTTCTCCGACCCGCAGATGAAGAAAGCCACCAAGCGACTCACCTCCACCTATTTCCTTGCACGCTACCGCGAATTTCTCGCCGACGGCGGCACCATCCATCTGAAAACGGACAGCAACTTTCTCTTCACCTACACGCGCTACATGGTGGAAGCCAACCACCTTCCCGTGGACTTCTGCACCGACGACCTCTACCACACGCTCGAGGCCGAAACGGACAGCGAGGTAAAAGAGATTCTTGGCATACAGACTTACTACGAGCAGCAGTGGATTGCACGCGGACTGAGCATCAAGTACCTCAAGTTCCGCCTTCCGCAAAACGGCACGCTCGTGGAGCCTGACGTGGAAATAGAACTCGACGACTACAGAAGTTACAACCGCTCGAAACGTTCGGGGCTGACAACGTCGAAATAAGTTTTTATCGCAAAAGAATCGCCAAGCATCGCACAAGCGAGCTCAGGAGAGCTCGCCCCCATCGTTCGCTCATACGCGGTGCAAAGCGCAACTCATTTGCACATTTGCACATTTGCATATTTGCACATTCGCGAAGCGACACATTCGCACATTTGCACATTCGCGAAGCGACATATTTGCACATTTTTATCATGCAACTATATCCTAAACTCATCAACGACGCACTTGCCACAGTGCGTTACCCCGGCACGGGGAAGAACCTCATAGAAGGCAACATGGTCGAAGACGACCTTCGCATAGACGGGATGCGCGTAAGCTTCTCGCTCATCTTCGACAAGTCCACCAATCCATTCATCAAGTCGGTGGTGAAAGCTGCCGAAACCGCCATCCACACCTATGTGAGCAAGGAAGTGGAAGTGACCATCGGCGTGAAGACGCTGCAGGCCGACCGTCCCGAACCGGGCAAGATGCTCCCCAAGGTGAAGAACGTGATTGCCGTAAGTTCGGGCAAGGGCGGTGTGGGCAAAAGCACCGTGGCGGCCAACCTCGCCGTTTCGCTCGCCAAACTCGGCTACAAGGTGGGGCTCCTCGACGCCGACATCTTCGGTCCCTCCGTGCCCAAGATGTTCCACATGGAAGCCGAACGCATCTTTGCCGAAGAGAAAGACGGACGGCAGCTGCTCATTCCGGCCTACAAATACGGTGTGAAGATTCTTTCCATCGGCTTCTTCGTCAATCCCGATACGGCCACGCTCTGGCGCGGCGGCATGGCGTCGAACACACTGAAGCAGCTCATTGCCGACACCGACTGGGGCGAACTCGACTACTTCGTGCTCGACACCCCGCCGGGCACGAGCGACATCCACCTTACGCTCCTGCAGATTCTTGCCATCACGGGGGCCGTCATTGTGAGCACACCGCAGCAGGTGGCACTTGCCGACGCACGCAAGGGCATCGACATGTACCGCAACGACAAGGTGAACGTGCCCATCCTCGGCATGGTGGAAAACATGGCATGGTTCACCCCTGCCGAACTTCCCGAAAACAAATACTACATCTTCGGCCGCGACGGCGTGAAGCAACTTGCCGAACAGATGGGTGTGCCTCTCCTGGGCCAGATTCCCATCGTGCAGAGCATCTGCGAAAGCGGCGACGAGGGCGAACCCGTTTCGGTACGCGACGACAGCATGACGAGCCTGGCCTTCCGCCAACTCGCCGAAGCCGTGGTGGAAGCCACCGAAAAGCGCAACCGCGAAATGCCCGAGACGAAGATTGTGGAGACGCACAAGTAAAGTTGTACAAACACAACAACAAGACATTCGTGGCTTTAGAGAATAAAACGTTCAAAACAAACAAAACGAGGCTACGCCATTTGGAAGGCGAAGCTTGGAGGCGTGCCTCGTTTTATAAGTTTTAGACGTTTTATTCTGAAACAAAAGATGATTGGTTTGAATCAACCCATGTTTTGTTTTTTACTTTTCAAAGAATTGGACAGCAATGAAAATAGGAGATAAAGTACGCTTCCTCAACGATGTGGGAGGCGGCGTCATCTCGGGATTTCCCGACAAAGATACCGTGCTCGTTTGCGACGAGGACGGATTTGAAATACCCACGCTTCGGAAAGAAGTGGTGGTGATCGACACGAACGACTACAACATAGCAAAAGTACACACCTCGTCGTCTGCCAAAGACGGCAAGCCCTCCACGCCCGCACCCACCTCGGTGAAGAAAGCGCTGCAGGTGGAAAGCGACGAAGAGGAGGAGGAGAAGGACATTGCCGACGAGGAAATAACCTACCGCCCCATGGCACGCGAACGCCGCGGCGCCAACGAGCTTAACCTGATGCTGGCTTTCGTGCCGACGGACATCAAGCACATTTCGCAGTCGGCCTTCGAAGCTTACCTCGTCAACGACTGCAACTACTACATCCACTACGCCATTCTCGCCACAGACGGCAAAGTGTGCCACCTGCGCTACGAAGGCGAACTGGCACCGAACACGAAGGTGCAGCTCGACGAACTCCACCTCGACCGCACAGACGAATGGGAAAACCTCGCCATGCTCACCACGGCCTACAAGCGCGACAAGGACTTTGTGATGAAACCGGCCATGAACATCAACCTCCGCGTTGACTTCACGAAGTTCTACCGCCTCCACACGTTCACGCTCTGCGACTTCTTCACCACACCCGCACTGCTCGTGGACGTCATCCGCAACGACCATCCCGTGCGCTCGCTCCACATCGACGCCGAAGAACTGGAAGAGGCGCTGCGGACGTCGGGACTGAAGCCCTCGCCCAAAGCCGACAAGCGAGAAACTTCTCAGACCAAGGACAAACCTAAGAACGACATCGTGGAAGTGGACCTCCATGCCGAAGAACTTCTCGACGACCTCACGGGACTCACTCCGCGCGACATTCTCGACTACCAAATAGAGACGGTGCACAAAACCATCAAGGCGCACCTCAAGGAACGCGGACGCCGCATCGTGTTCATCCACGGCAAGGGCGACGGCGTGCTCCGCAAGATTGTAATCGGCGAAATACAGCGCCGCTACAAGCAGTGCACACTCCAGGACGCCTCGTTCCAGGAGTACGGCTACGGCGCCACGATGGTGACCATAGGGTAAAGCCGCTCCGCTGCACTTTCTGCCGCTTTTCTCGCGCACGCGCGCGCATACACCAAAGTTTGTGCAAGTTGCTGTCAGCCTTCTGCGAACGATGGGATCGAGTTCTCCCGAGCTCGCTTGCGTGCGAAATAAACATTATACATAAAGTTGCCCTACTCGCTAAAGGGTGGTTCTATAAATTACCACCGAATTATGGGCAAGTTCGCTCAAGTAGCGTTTTGTCATCTTTCGGGCTCTTTTCCGCCCAAATTGCTTGTTCGCTCAGTCGCATAGCCCGCTATGCTCCTTCGTTCACAAACAATTTGGACGAAAAATAGCACCGAAATCTGACAAAGCTAATTTATAGAACCACCCTAAAGCGAAGTCAGGAGACTTCGCCCCCATCGTTCGCTCCCATCGTTCGCCTCAATGGCTGAAGGCTGACAGCAACTTGCACAAACTTCAGTGTATGCGCGCATACGTGAGAAAAAGCAAGAGACAAGGAATGGGAAAAGGAAGCGTAAACTTTTGCAAAAAACTTTCTGCGAGCCCAACGTGTTGGGTGGGCAGAGTTTTGCTACGGCGTGCCTTGGATTTTTTACGGCGTGCCTTGGATTTTCAACGATAAGGCGGGGCGTTCGCCTTCTATGGGGGCGAAGTCTCCTGACTTCGCTTTAGCGAGTAGGGCAACTTTATGTATAATGCTTATTCGCGCAAGCGAGCTCGGGAGAGCTCGCCCCCATCGTTCGCCCCATGCGCTAACGCCATTTTTTATTGTATATGCCGTGCAGAGCGAGAAGTCAGGAGACTTAGCCCCCATACGCTACGCCTTCAAACGCAAGATTAAAGCCGTGTAGAACGCGACGTTTCAAACGTCGCCTCCATAGAGGGAGCGCATCGCCCTCAAG
>CAVCAV010000092.1:10626-10777 GCA_963600165.1 Christensenella sp. UBA1685
AAGGCATCTCACATTTGCACATTTGCATATTTGCACATTTGCACATTCGCGAAGCAGCCCATTCGCACATTTGCGCATTCGCCCATTCGCAAAGCGTTGTCCATTCAACATATTTGGCTTAAATTTGCATCCAAATAGCAACTTTAGAAAA
>CAVCAV010000093.1:0-10626 GCA_963600165.1 Christensenella sp. UBA1685
AGTCGAAGTAGGGAACAGTCTTGGTGGGAGCCTTGTCGATAGAACCGTCGAGGATGGCGTCGATGATACCGCGGGTGTCGCGGATGGAGATACGCTTGCCGCTACCGTTCCAACCGGTGTTTACGAGGTATGCCTTGGCACCGTTGGCTTCCATCTTCTTCACGAGTTCTTCAGCGTACTTCGTGGGGTGGAGTTCGAGGAATGCCTGGCCGAAGCATGCGGAGAACGTAGGAGTGGGCTCCGTGATGCCGCGTTCAGTACCTGCGAGCTTGGCGGTGAAGCCAGAGAGGAAGTAGTACTGAGCCTGCTCCGAAGAGAGGATAGATACGGGAGGAAGTACACCGAAAGCGTCGGCAGAAAGCATGATCACCTGCTTTGCAGCGGGACCCTTGCTGACGGGCTTCACGATGTTCTGGATGTGGTAGATGGGGTAGCTTACGCGGGTGTTCTCGGTCACGCTCTTGTCGGCGAAGTCAATCTTGCCGTTGGCGTCAACCGTAACGTTCTCGAGGAGGGCGTCGCGCTTGATGGCACCGTAGATATCGGGTTCGCTTTCCTTGTCGAGGTTGATAACCTTGGCGTAGCAGCCGCCTTCGTAGTTGAACACACCGTTGTCGTCCCATCCGTGTTCGTCGTCGCCGATGAGCTTACGCTTGGGGTCGGTGGAAAGAGTGGTCTTGCCGGTACCGCTGAGGCCGAAGAAGATGGCGGAGCTGGTTTCCTCCATGTTCGTGTTGGCAGAGCAGTGCATGGAAGCGATGCCCTTGAGGGGGTTGTAGTAGTTCATCATGGAGAACATACCCTTCTTCATTTCGCCACCGTACCAAGTGTTGATGATGACCTGCTCGCGGCTGGTGATGTTGAACACTACTGCGGTTTCGCTGTTGAGGCCGAGTTCCTTGTAGTTTTCAACCTTAGCCTTGGAAGCGTTGTAAACGATGAAGTCGGGCTCGAAGGCTTCGAGTTCTTCCTTGGAAGGACGGATGAACATGTTGGTCACGAAGTGTGCCTGCCATGCTACTTCCACGATGAAGCGGACAGCCATGCGAGTCTCCTTGTTGGCACCACAGAAACCATCTACTACGAAGAGGCGCTTGTTGGAAAGCTCCTTCTTGGCGATTTCCTTCACGGCAGCCCAAGCTTCCTGAGAGGCGGGTTTGTTGTCGTTGGGATATTCGGGAGTAGTCCACCATACCGTGTCCTTGGAGTTCTCGTCCATAACGATGAATTTATCCTTGGGAGAACGGCCAGTGTAGATACCTGTCATTACGTTGACGGCGCCGAGCTCAGTTTCCTGACCCTTCTCGAAGCCTTCGAGGCCTGCCTTGGTCTCTTCTTCGAAGAGCTGCTCGTAAGAGGGGTTGTGTACGATCTCAGTAACACCGGTAATACCGTACTTGGTTAAATCTAATGTTGCCATAATGATTTATTGATTTGATAAATAAAGGTTTGTCTTCTTTTGGCTTTGCCACAAGCCGTGCGGAGCTTGCGCTTAACCGGAGCAAAAGTACTAAAATACTTTATGTTCCAAAACTTTTTAACGCAATTTATTGGCCACTTCGCACGCCTCTCTTTCCGTGTGTCGCGTTTGTGAAGAACGGTTGGCAAAGTAGGGCGGAAAACGGGTGAGGCCGGAGGGGGGGGAGTCTTATTCGTACTCTTTTGCCGTGCGTTCTCCGCGCATGACGGCAAGGGCGTTGAGGGCGAGGGCTTCCATCTCGTCTTCGCCCGGAAAGATGTGGACGGGGGCGAGGTGCTCCACGCGTTCGGCTATACGCGAGGTGATGTAGTGGGAGTGGGCTATGCCGCCGGTGAGCAGAATGGCGTCGATGCGGCCGTAGAGCACGGCGCTTTCCGAGGCTATGGCTTTGGCGGTGTGGTAAATCATGGCATCGATGATGAGCTTGGCGTGCTTGTCGCCCTCGTCGATGGCGCGGAGTATGGCGGGGATGTCGGTGGTGCCGAGATGGGCCATGAGGCCGGCCTCGCCGGCTATGCGGCGCTTCAGCTGGTCTTCGGTGTAGCGGCCGCTGTAGCAGAGGTGGATGAGGTCGGCGGCGGGGAGCGAACCTGCGCGTTCGGGCGAGAAGGGGCCTTCGCCGTCGAGTCCGTTGTTGGCGTCGATGGCGCGGCCGTGGTCGTGGGCGGCCACGGAGATGCCTCCGCCGAGGTGGCAGATGATGAGGTTGAGCTCTTCGTAGGTTTTGCCGACGGTCTTTGCGTAGCGCCGGGCAATGGCTTTCTGGTTCAGGGCGTGCCAGATGGTGATGCGGGGCATGAGTGGCGAGCCGCTGATGCGCGCTTCAGGCACAAGTTCGTCCACCACACCGGGGTCGGCCATTAGGGCAGGGCAGGGCTTGGCCTGCATCTGCGATATTTCGAGGGCAATGAGGCAACCGAGATTGCAGGCGTGCTTGCGCATGGCGTTGTAGGTGTCGTAGCACATTTTGCGGTTCACGTTGTAGACGCCGCCGGGAATGGGCTTCGTGAGTCCGCCGCGGCTGATGATGGCGTCGAACGTCAAGTCGAAACCGTTTTCTTTGAGCCACGAGAGCACGTGCTGTTTGCGGAATTCGTGCTGGTCGGTGATTTTCTCAAAGGGTAAGAGTTCTTCAGGGGTATGGCGTATGGCGCTGCAGATGAGTTTCTTCTCGTCTTCAAAAACGCCCACTTTCGTGGAGGTTGAACCTGGATTGATGACTAATATGCGCATAGTGTGTGTCTTGGCCTTGCTGTCGGGGAGGAAGTGTGCGTTGCTTCCGGTTGCCTCGTTGTGCGGTGTGTATGGATTGTGGTTTTTTACTGCCCTTTAAACATGATATAAGTTTGAACCTTGCACGTTGACGCGCTTTTTGTGCCGTTTTTAGATGCTCATGGCGGCGAGCGCAATGCTGTGGTATTTGGCTTCAGCGTCGTCGCCGCGTGAGGGGAGCACAACCGGGGCGTCGGTGCCCTGGAGTGTGCCAGCCATTTTTGCTCCGGCGTAAAGGGGGAGGACTTTATAGAGCACGTTGCCGGCTTCGATGTCGGGCACGATGAGTCCGTCGGCCTGGCCTTCAAGGGGCGAGTGGATGCCTTTTATGCGGAGGGCTTCGGCGTCGCAGGCCGTGCGGAGGTCGAGCGGACCGTCGAGGATGAGTTTGCCCCATTCGCCGTCCTTGGCGCGTTGGCAAAGCGAAGCGTAGCCAAGCGTGTGGGGAAATTTTTCGCTCTGCGTTTCTGCGCAGTGGAGCAGCGCAATGCGTGGTTCTTCTATGCCGAAAGCGTGGAGCATGCGGCTCATGTAGGCCACTTGCTGCGCCCGTTGTTCGTCGGTGGGGTAGGGGATTACGGCTGCGTCGGAGAAGAAAAGGAGTTTGTCGCGTTGCGGCAGTTCGGCCATGGCGATGTGGGTGAGCACGCGGCCTTTCTGCAGAATGCCCCACTCTTTGTTGAGCACGGCGCGCAGCAGCGTGGCGGTGTGGAGGAGTCCTTTCACCACGATGTCGGCCTTTCCTTCGCCCACCATCCTCACGGCTTTCTCGGCAGCCTCTTCGTGTGTGGCGGCTTCCGTGAAATGGACGAATTGGCAGCCTTGCTTTTCCACGGCCGGACTTTTGCGGATTGTTTCGCAGTCGCCTACGAAAAATGCTTCGGCAAATCCTTCTTCTACGGCGCGCACGACGGCCGACGTGGTGCTTTTGTCGCTGCCGCATACCACGGCGAGGCGGACGCGCTGAGTTTTGTTGCGAAGGTGCGTGGTGAGGTCGTTGAGGGTACGGATGGTTTCCATGTGTTCTCTTCTTTTCTTGTGGGTGTTTGCTGCCTTGGCGCATTGCTTTTCTGCGCCAAATGCAACGGCTGTTTGCCGTGTTTTGGAAGCGGAAACCGATTTCTTTCTCGTAGTTTCCGTTTCGTATTGCAAATCTACTAAAAAGAACAGACTTTCTGCACAGTTGTGCGACATATGTGCCATTTTTGCCGCAGTTTTTCCTTCTCTCTTCCTTCGTTGCCTTTTGAGGCCTGTGCGGCATGCCTTTCCCTAAAAATTCCAAGGCATGAAAATAAAATTCCAAGGCCTGAAATTTTAATTTCAAGCCTTGGAATTTTTGTTTCAAAACGGGGAATTCGTTTTGAAACTGCACATTGTTGAAAATCAGCTATTTATGTTTGTTGTGGGTGTTGTGCTTTTAGAACAACATGGCGATGTAGGCCACGAGGGGAATGGTGACGACGGAGAGCAGTGTGGTGAAAAACAGTCCTTGCGTCATCACGCGTTCGTCCTGTCCGTATTGCAGGCAGAGCATGATGCCGTTTGTGGCCACCGGCATGGCGCTGAGCACCACTGCCACGTCGCACACGAACGGGTTGATGCCCATGAGTGCGAGCACGCCGCCTACCAGGAGCGGAAGGACGATGAGGCGCAGTGCCGTCATGGCATAGACGAAGCGGTTGCCCATCATGTCGCGCACGGGGATGTGGCTCAGGCTCGAGCCGATGATGAGCAGTGCACACGGGATGGTGAGGTCGCCGAGCAGGTGGAACCATTGTCCCACAGGTGCGGGAACTTGTATGCGGCAGACGGCGATGGCCACGGCAATGAGCGAGGTGATGACGCACGGCGAAAGTATGAGTTTCGGGGAAAAGGCATTGCTCGCCTTGCCGCCGTTGATGAACGAAACGCCGATGGTGAAGACGAGTAGGTTGAACGGAATGTTGAGTACGGAAGCGCAGAACACGGCCTTCGGCCCGAACACGGCATCGCATACGGGGTAGCCTATGAAGCTCACGTTGCCGAAGGCGAGCATGAATTTTAGCAGTCCTTCGCGCGAGCGGTTCACTTTCCATATCCGGGGAACAAGGTAGGCCATGCCGATGAGCACCACATAGTTTACCACGGCCACCAGCACGAGTGCGAGCAACTCGGAGTTTTCGAATGCGAGGTCTTTCCCCATCACGGAAGCGAGGATGAGAGCCGGCATCGAAATGTTCATGATGAAAATGGAGAGTTTGCGGTCGAGCTCGCCCGACCAGAGGTTACGCTTGGCAGCGAAAAGTCCGACCAGCACAATGCCGAAAATCATCAGCATTTGGGTCAGGATGTGCATGAAGTCCATTGGCCTTTGTTTGGTTTTTACGTGAGATGTCGTATGCGGAGTGCGTGCCGCACCGGTGTTTGTGTTCCGTTTTTGTGTTGTGCAAAATTAGGTAAAACGCTATAAACTCTTCTTTATTACGCGTGCGGAATGACCGAAAAAGCACGAAAAAGGCCGCCTATGTGCCGGAATGCTTTCTCTGCTTGACACATGGGCGGTCTTTTGTCCTATGGTTTAGGGGTTGTTATGGGGTTATCGTTCTTATTGTTGGTGTAGCATTTCAGTTAGTGTAGTTAGAACCTGAAGTTTCGGGTTTAGATTTTACATCGCGAACTGAGAGGAAATCTGGCCTACAGCCAGATGTCTGCGCAAAACTCGTTGAAGTCTAAATCCGAAAGTTGAGTTAGAACGAAGCAAACAGGTTCTTGAAGTTGTTTGCAACGCCCAATGTCCACATTGGCAAAGTGCACATGTTCAAAAGGACAAACACGACAAGGCTTAAGGCAAACACCGAGCTGCGGCGCACGTTGTAGCAGACAGCAGCCAAAAGTACGGTGACAAGGCAGATGAACATCACGCCCAATGCAGCCAGCGTTCCGCTCATGTCCATAATGTGGACGGGGAGCTCAGGGAGCAAGCGTCCGAGCAGAATGGCGGTACAAACGAGGTTGGTGGCAGGCGCACCTGTCTTTTTCTGCGCTTTGTCAAGTGCAATCCACGTAAGTCCAAAGAACACGATGGATTCAATGAGGGAGGCGGCATAGATGGACAGCATCATTGATGCAAAGGTGAGCAGGTAGGCCAAAACTGAAAGTGCAAAGCACGACCAAAAAATTTTGCTTTTCATAATTGTAATATTGTTTGGTTATTGATTAAAAACAAAGTCCGTTGCACGTCTGCACGCAAAGCCATCCGCATCCTTTTACAAGTTCAGTGCAATTGCGGTTTGTGCATGACTGGGCTGATGAGGGAAAATTGCAAAAGTACATCCTTCAAAGCAGAACGATAGCGCTGTCAAGAGTATAATCAGTTAAAATGTACTTGCCATAGGTTTATAAATTGTAAATGTCCGTTTGCAAATATAGGGAATAACTCTATTTGCTCCAAAGAATCGGCAATATTTTCTTTCTGAAGTTAGATTGGTAGTGTTTAAGACGGTTGTGGCGTCTGAAATCCTTGAAGCACACGAGCTTAGACTGGGTGGAAAAATAGAGTGCGGGATTTGTGAAAGTCACAAATCCCGCACTTTTCTGTATGCTGAAGTCAATGTACGTGAGGTCGATTGTGCGTTGCTTTTTCTGCTTCGTTCTTTTGTCAGTGCGCCTCGAGCCAGTTTTTGCCTTCGCCGCAGTCGGCCACGAGGGGGACGCTCATGGTGAAGGCGTGTTCCATTTCTTCAACCACGATGTGGCGTACTTTTTCGAGTTCTTCGGGGACGACGGAAAAGTTGAGTTCGTCGTGCACCTGAAGTATCATCTTCGATTGTATGCCCTCGCGCCGGAAACGCTCGTCGATGCGTATCATGGCCACTTTGATGATGTCGGCGGCGGTGCCCTGGATGGGGGCGTTCACGGCATTGCGTTCAGCGTAGCCGCGTACCACGGAGTTGCGCGAGGTGATGTCCGGCAGATATCGGCGGCGGCCCCAGGCTGTTTCGATGTAACCCTTTTCGCGGGCGGCATCCACGCTCTTGAGCATATATTCGCGCACTTTGGGATAAGTGGCGAAGTAGTTGTCAATCAGTTCCTTCGCTTCCGTACGGCTCACGTCCATTCTCTCGGCAAGGCCGAAGGCGGAAATGCCGTAGATTATGCCGAAGTTGGCCGTCTTTGCCTTCCGGCGCTCGTCGCGCGTGACGTCGTCGATGTCTTTGTGGAACACGCGCGCTGCCGTGGCGGCATGGATGTCGCGTCCCTCGCGGAAGTCTGCCACAAGGTGCTCGTCCTGACTCAGGTGCGCCATGATGCGCAGTTCTATTTGCGAATAGTCGGCAGAGAAGAACGTGCAGCCTTTTTCGGGCACGAACGCTTTGCGTATCTCGCGGCCGTCGTCACCGCGCACGGGGATATTCTGCAGGTTGGGGTTCGACGACGACAGACGGCCTGTAGCCGTTACGGCCTGGTTGAACGAGGTGTGGATGTGTCCCGTAGCAGGATTGATGAGCTTCGGCAGCGCGTCGATGTAGGTGCTCAGAAGTTTTTTCAGCGCGCGGTGGTCGAGAATCTTCTGCACAATGGGGTGCTTGCCCTTGATGCCTTCGAGCACTTCCTCGCCCGTTGAGTACTGTCCGCTCTTTGTTTTCTTTGCTTTGTCGCTAAGGTGGAGTTCGCCGAAGAGCACTTCACCCACTTGTCGCGGCGACGTGAGAAGGAAGGGGTGGCCGGCGAGTTCGTAGATTTCTTCTTCGAGCTGCTTGAGGCGGGCGTTGAAGTGTTCGCCCGTTTCGGCAAGTGCGGCGGTGTCCAGGCAAACGCCGTTGCGTTCCATTCGTGCCAACACGGGCATGAGGGGCATTTCCACTTCTTTGAAAACTTTCGTGAGTCCGTCCTCTTCCATTTTTTTCTTCAGGGGTTCCATGAGGCGGAGCGTCACGTGGGCATCTTCGCAGGCATAGTCGCAAATGTCCTTCGGCGCGAGGTCTGCCATGTTCTTCTGTCCTTTTCCCTTCGGACCGATGAGTTGCTCTATGTGGATGGTCTGGTAACCGAGGTAGATTTCGGCGAGGTAGTCCATGTTGTGCTGGAGTTCGGGCTGCACGAGGTAGTGTGCCAGCATGGTGTCGAACATGGGCGCCTTCAGACCGATGCCGTACGAGGCGAGCACAGTGAGGTCGTATTTCAGGTTCTGCCCCACTTTCAGTATTTCAGCGTTTTCGTAGACGGGGCGGAAAATTTCCACCATGCTTTGCGCTTGTGCAGTTTCACGTGGAACAGCCACGTACCATGCGCGGTCGCCGTCCACGGCAAAGCTCAGTCCCACCAATTTTGCCTCAATGGCGTTGACCGAAGTAGTTTCTGTGTCCAATGCGAGGGTGTGAACTTTCAATAAAAAGTCACGCAAATTCTTCGCATCCTCTTCTGATTCAATAAGATGGTAGTCGTGTGGCACAGAATCAAGGCTCGCGAGATTCGCGTGTACGATTCCGCTCGGTAAGTCGCTTTGCTCTACGTCGAAGAGAGACGGCTCATTTTTGGCATTGCTTAACAATTGCTGCTCGCCGCCGTCGAGCTTCTTCAGGAAGTTGCGAAATTCCAACTCTTCATAGATGGGCCGCAATTTTTCCGCATCGGGTTCCTTGCGTTGCAAAGCCTGCAAGTCGAGTTCCACGGGAACGTCCGTTTTGATGGTGACGAGGAAACGGGAGAAAGAAATCTGCTCCTTGTTCTCCTCCACTTTTTTCTTCAGCGCCCCTTTCAGTTCGTCCGTATGCGCAAGGAGGTTTTCTATGGAACCGAACTGTCCAATCAGTTTCGCCGCCGTTTTCTCGCCCACGCCCGGACAGCCCGGCACGTTGTCCGCCGTGTCGCCCATGAGACCGAGCAAATCGATGACCTGTTCCGTGCGGCTGATGCCGTATTTGGCGCAGACTTCCGCCTCGCCCAGTTTCTCCATACCCGAAGCCCCGTGGCTCGGACGGCGCATGAACACGTTCGGCCGCACCAGCTGCGCATAGTCCTTGTCGGGCGTAACCATGTGAACCTCAAGTCCTTGCTCCGCACCGCGAAGCGCCAACGTGCCAATCACGTCGTCGGCCTCGAAGCCGGGTACTTCCAAAATGGGGATGCCGTAAGCCTCAATGATTTTCTTTATAATGGGTACCGCAGCCTTGATGTCCTCGGGCGTAGCTTCGCGCTGGGCCTTGTACTGCGGATAGGCGTCGTGGCGGAAAGTGCCGCCCGCGGGGTCGAAAGCTATACCTATATAATCGGGACGTTCGTTCTTCAGCACATCTTCAAGCGTGTTGACGAAACCGAACACTGCAGAAGTGTTCTGACCTTTGGAATTGATGCGCGGCGAACGTATCAAAGCATAGTACGCGCGGAAGATCAAAGCATACGCGTCGAGCAAGAAAAGAGTCTTCATAATGGGGTTTTTACCGGTTTTGTCCCCAAATTTTGGGGGTATCGAAAAAAAATCTTCACAAAATTAGGAAAAAGCTTGGTTAGTATCAAAGTAAAGTAGTAGTTTTGCAAGTGTAAAGCCGAGACATGGACAAATTATCAGCCATCCGCCAGTCCGTCACCCAAGAATTGACGGAATACCAAAAACTATTTGCAGATGCGCTGACCCACGAAGACGATTTTTTGGGTCAGGCCTTAGCATACGTTAGAGGTCGGCAAGGAAAAATGATGCGTCCTGTTCTTGTACTCCTTGTTGCGAAGGAAAAGGGCAAAGTTGATACGCAAACATTGCGTGCAGCCGTCACTCTCGAACTTCTCCACACCGCATCTCTCGTACACGATGATGTAGTGGATGAAAGCAGCGAACGACGCGGACAACAGTCTGTCAACGCTGTTTACGACAACAAGGTAGCAGTGCTCGTAGGCGACTATCTGCTTTCTGCCTCGCTTCTGCAAGCTGCCAAAACGCAAAATATTCGCGTAGTTGAGCTTATTTCCAAGCTTGGCGGTCAACTTTCAGAGGGCGAAATCAAGCAATTGGCAAACATTCGCCGCGAAGAAATAACCGAAGAGGCTTACTTCACCATCATCAAGCACAAAACGGCCGCTCTCTTTGCTGCCTGTGCCGAGTTGGGAGCCATCTCTTGCGGAGCAGACGAAGAATATGTTTGCAAAGCGCGCAGGTTCGGTGAAATTGTCGGTCTTTGTTTCCAAATTCGCGACGATATCTTCGACTATTACGAGAATTCCGAAATCGGAAAGCCCACTGGCAACGACATGCGTGAGGGAAAGCTTACCTTACCTGCCATTTATGCCATAAACAATGCTTCTCGCTCCGACGTTAAGCTTTGGGCCAAGAAGGTGAAAGAAGGCACTGCTTCTGCAAGCGAAATCAGTTCGCTTGTTGAGTACAGTAAGGTTTCCGGCGGTATTGCCTACGCTGAGCAGCGTATGACCG
Source organism: Christensenella sp. UBA1685 (assembly GCA_963600165.1). Lineage (GTDB taxonomy): Bacteria > Bacteroidota > Bacteroidia > Bacteroidales > Bacteroidaceae > Alloprevotella. The sequence goes on from CAVCAV010000093.1 coordinate 10,155, forward strand.
AACTTCACGACGAAGCCCTCGCGCTTCTCGATGAGTGGAAAAATACCGAGGTTCGCCAGGCTTTGCATCATTACATCGACTATGTAATGGAACGTAAACTTTGAACATTTTTGTTGGCTTAACGCCACATTGTTTTCCTTTTAAAGGTTTCCGGCCAGAGGGCCGGAATTTTTTTTGCCCATAAGTGAAGTGAGGATGGGTGAGGGGATGGAGGAATTTGACTTGGCTATATTGTTGTGGGACAGCGTACTAAGGCTGAAAAATATTGTGTATTTTGTTTGATTGAAAGTTAGTGAGCGGCTTTCCCGCTTATGGAGGCGACGTTTAAAACGTCGCGCTCTACACGCCAACTCAAACGACGTTTTGAGCGCGCAAGCGTATGGGGGCATAGCGCATGGGGGCGAAGTCTCCTGACTTCGCTTGCGCGAAAGATTTCATGAATTTTATTCGTGTAGAGCGCGACGTTTTAAAC
>CAVCAV010000094.1:0-10624 GCA_963600165.1 Christensenella sp. UBA1685
CGATGATGAAGTTCTGGCGCTCCATGGTGTTCTTGCCCATGTAGTATTCGAGGAGCATGCCGACGTTGTCGCTCTTGTGGAGCGTGACGGGCTCGAGACGCATTTCGGGACCGATGAAGTTTTTGAATTCTTCGGGGGAAATTTCGCCGAGTCCTTTGAATCGGGTGATTTCGGGGTCGGGCGAGAGACGCTCGATGGCGGCCACACGTTCTTCTTCGGTGTAGCAGTAGACGGTTTCAAACTCCGAACGGTCGCTCTGCTGCGTCTTTTTGAGGATGGCGGCGCCGGCGGACTTGTCGCTGACGGTGCGGGGTGCTTTGGCCGCGCCGCGAATTTTCTTCTTCTTGTTGCGCACACGGAAGAGGGGCGTCTGAAGAATGTAGACGTGGCCCTTCTTGATGAGGTCGGGGAAGAACTGGAGGAAGAAGGTGATGATGAGCAGACGGATGTGCATGCCGTCGACATCGGCATCGGTGGCTACGATTACCTTGTTGTAGCGCAGTCCGTCGAGCCCGTCCTCTATGTTGAGGGCGGCCTGCAGGAGGTTGAACTCCTCGTTTTCGTAAACGATTTTCTTCGTCAGTCCGAAGCAGTTGAGGGGTTTGCCGCGCAGCGAGAACACGGCCTGCGTGTTGACGTCGCGGCTTTTCGTGATGGAGCCGCTGGCAGAGTCGCCCTCGGTGATGAATATGGCGGAGTCGAGACGGGGATCGTAGTCGTCGTCATCGTCCTTTTTGCGTCCCTTGGGAGCGGCGTCGTTGAGATGGACTCGGCAGTCGCGCAACTTTTTGTTGTGAAGATTGGCCTTCTTGGCGCGCTCACGGGCGAGCTTCGTCACGCCGGCAATGGCTTTGCGCTCCTTTTCGCTTTCCTCAATCTTCTGCTTGATGACGTCGGCAATGTCGGTGTGCATGTGGAGATAGTTGTCCACGTTTTCTTTCACAAAATCGCCGACAAACTTGTTCACGCTCACGCCGGAGAGGGGGAAGGGATTGCCGTGCATGTCCTTGTCGGGCGCCATGGTGAGCGAACCGAGCTTAATCTTCGTCTGGCTTTCGAAGAGGGGTTCGATGACACGGATGGCCACGGCAGCAACGAGTCCGTTGCGCACGTCCTGCACGTCGTAGTTTTTGCCGAAATATTCCTTGATGGTGCGGGCTATGTGTTCCTTGAAAGCACTCTGGTGCGTACCGCCCTGGGTGGTGTGCTGGCCGTTGACGAAGGAGTAGTACTCTTCGCCGTACTGCGAGGTGTGGGTAAAGGCTATGTCTATGCCCTCGCCGGTGAGGTGGATGATGGGATAGAGTCCGGGCGCGGTCATGTTGTCGTTGAGGAGGTCTTCCAAGCCGTTGCGGCTTACGATGCGGCGTCCGTTGTAGAAAATGGCGAGCCCGGTGTTGAGGTAGGTGTAGTTGCGAAGCATGTTTTCCACAAACTCGCTGTGGAACTTGTAGTTCTGGAAAAGCTTCTGGTCGGGCTCGAAGAAGATGTACGTACCGTTCTCCTCCTCGGTGTCGGTTTCGGTGTCGCTCACGAGGCGTCCTTGTTCGAAGACGGCTTCGTGCATGCGGCCGTCGCGGCAACTGCGAGCCACGAAACGGAGCGAGAGGGCGTTGACGGCTTTGAGGCCCACGCCGTTCATGCCGACGGAGGCGGTGAACACGGCGGTGTCGTACTTTCCGCCGGTGTTGAGTTTCGACACGGCTTCCACAAGTTTGCCGAGAGGAATGCCGCGGCCGTAGTCGCGGATTTCGGCGGTGCGTCCGTCCTGTATGTTCACCTCGATGCGTTTGCCGAAACCTTCGTTGAACTCGTCGATGCTGTTGTCTATGCTTTCCTTGAGGAGCACATAGATGCCGTCTTCGGCATGTGAGCCGTCGCCGAGACGTCCGATATACATGCCGGGGCGGGTGCGGATGTGTTCCGTGTCTTCAAGGTGACGGATGGTGCTTTCGTCGTAGACCACGTCGCGTGAGGCTGCGGCGTTCTCTTCTGCGCCTTCGGGGAGTATATCGTCTTTGCTCATATCAGTTTAGGAAATGTAAGGGGGATGAGGAATGGAGGGGGGACGGTGCGTCAGATGGACGTTTTGAAGCAGCGGCGGCGCTTGTGTTGCTCCGTCTTGAAGTACTGCCACTGGTTCTGCACCTTTTCGTTGAGCTCGAGTTCGGGATTGCTTTCGGCATATTCGAAGCCGAGCTTCTGGTAAACGGGGATGAGGTCGGTGAAGAGGAGTGCGTTGACGCCTTTGCCCTGATAGTCGGGGCGAACGCCCACGAGGAGCAGGTCGAGCACTTTGGGACGCTTCCACATGAGGGCCTTGAGCAGGTGAAACCAGCCGAAGGGCAACAAGCGGCCTTTGGCTTTCTGCAAGGCACGGGAGAGGGAGGGCATGGAAATGCCGACGGCGACAATTTCGTTGTTTTCGTCCTCCACGATGCTTACCATGCGGAGGTCGAGCACGGGCACGTACATGTTGACGTACTGGTCTATCTGCCGTTCGGTCATGCGCGAGAAGCCGAAGAGGGGTGCGTAGGCTTCGTTGATGAGACGGAATATCTGGTGTGCCACGCCGCTTTCCTTCACTTCTTTCTTGCTCTTGAGCTTACGGATGTGCAGATTGTACTTGCGGGCTATGATGTCGCTGATGCGGCGGTGCTTCTCGGGAATTTCTTCGGGAATGTAGATTTTCATTTCCACCCAGTCGGCGCACTTTTCGAGTCCCAACTGCTCCATGTGCTGGGGATAGTAGGGATAGTTGTAGATGGTGGCCATGGTGGAGAGCTGGTCGAAGCCTTCCACAAGCATACCCTCGGCGTCCATGTCGGTGAAGCCGAGCGGACCTTCCATCACGTCCATGCCGCGTTCCTTGCCCCACGCCTTCACGGTGTCGAGAAGGGCACGGCTCACTTCGAGGTCGTCAATGAAGTCTATCCAACCGAAGCGGACGCACTTCTTGTTCCACTGCTCGTTGGCGCGGCGGTTGATGATGGCTGCCACGCGGCCTACAATCTTTCCGTTGCGGAGGGCAAGGAAGTAGTCGGCCTCGCAAAACTCGAATGCGGCGTTCTTCTTGGGCGAGAACGTGTTGAGCATATCGTCGTAGAGGTCGGGTACAGAGTAGGCGTTGGTTTTGTAAAACTCGTAGTTGAAGCGGATGAAGCGCTTGAGTTCGGAGGGCGTCGTTACTTTCTTTATTTCAACGGACATGGTGTGCCGAATAATGGGTTGCTGGTGAAACGGAAGGCGGTGCGCATGGCAAGAAGGTCTGCGGAGAGACAGGCATGCGCATCTGCCAATTATGGAATTTGGCACAAAATTACTACTTTTTTTGCAGACGGGGCATAAAAAGACTTTGGCAGATTCGGTCTTATGGTGACTTCCGCGCTCGCGCGCGTAAAGGCGAGCTATGGGCGAACGATGGGGGCGAACGATGGGCGAAGTCTCCTGATTTCGCACTCTACACGGCGCTTCAGCCCTCTATGGAGGCGACGTTTGAAACGTCGCGCTCTACACGGCAAGTGTAATTTTCGAATCGTGTAGAAAGCGACGTTTCAAACGTCGCCCCCATAGCGCGTGTAAGGGCCGCCCATGCGAAGTCAGGATACTTCGCCCCTATGCGCTACGCCCCCATTGTTCGTTAACACACCAAAGCACCCCGTACGAATTCCAAAGCACCCCGTACGAATTCCAAAGCACCCCGTAAAAATTTCAAGCCTCCCCAACACGTTGGGCTCGTAGAAAGTTTTTTGCATCCATTCACAATCCCACAAAGCAAGCACGAAAAGCACGATGGAAGCGCACATTTTTCACCCTCCACCCTTCAGAAAGCCATGCGAATTGCGTACATTTGCCAAAGCGTCCGCGTTCACGGGCGCAACACACGAAAATCCAATACCCCGAAAACCGACATTTTCCCCATGCAACACCCCATTCCCTGGCAAGAACGCCCCGAAGGCTGCGCCGACATTCTGTGGCGCTACGACAGCAACCCCATCATCGGCCGTTACAGCATCCCCTCCTCCAACAGCATATTCAACAGTGCCGTGGTGCCCTTCGGCGACGGCTTCGCCGGCGTGTTCCGCTGCGACAACCGACGCGTGCAGATGAACATCTTCGCGGGCTTCAGCCCCGACGGCATCCATTGGAAAATAAATCCCGACCCCATCCGCTTCGAAGCCGGGAACACGGACATGATAGCGTCCGACTACAAATACGACCCCCGCGTGACGCGCATCGGCAACCGCTACTGGATTACCTGGTGCAACGGTTACCACGGCCCCACCATAGGCATCGGCTACACCGACGACTTCCGCACGTTCCACCAGTGTGAAAACGCCTTCCTGCCCTTCAACCGCAACGGCGTGCTCTTTCCGCAGAAGATAGGCGGACGCTACGCCATGCTCTCGCGTCCGAGCGACAACGGCCACACGCCCTTCGGCGACATTTTCGTCAGCTACTCGCCCGACATGAAGTACTGGGGCGAACACCGCCACGTGATGAGTCCCACGCCATTCGAAGAGAGCGCCTGGCAGTGCACTAAAATCGGTGCCGGCCCCGTGCCTATACTCACGGAAGAGGGTTGGCTGCTGTTTTACCACGGCGTGATCACCACGTGCAACGGCTACCGCTACTCCATGGGCGCCGCCCTGCTCGACCGCGACGAACCCTCGCGCGTGCTCTACCGCTCGATGGACTATCTGCTCGCCCCCGCCGCGCCCTACGAGCTTCAGGGCGACGTGCCCAACGTGGTGTTCCCCTGTGCCGCGCTTACAGAGGGCGACAAGGTGGCCATCTACTACGGCGCTGCCGACACGTCGGTGGCCCTCGCCTTCGGGTATATCAGCGAGATTGTTGATTTTTTGAAAAGGCAATAGAAGATACTACTCGCTTGTGCGACCCATACACGCGCCATGGAGGCGACGTTTGAAACGTCGCGCTCTATACGGCAAGTGTTAATTTTAATCCGTGTGCGACTTTTCAAACGTCGCCTCCATAGAGGGCGGACATTCTCCCATGCGCTACGCCCCAAAGCATTCCACATTTGCACATTTGCACATTCGCACATTTGCACATAAAAAAAGCATGAAACACCTCCTCCTCTCCCTCACCCTACTCCTCTCCGCCCTCACCGCCGCGGCCCAGAAAGAGCCGGCCGACTGGGTGAACCCCTTCATAGGCACCACAAACTTCGGCACGTGCAACCCCGGCGCCGTGTGCCCCAGCGGCATGATGAGCGTGGTGCCCTTCAACGTGATGGGTTCCGACCTCAACCGCTACGACAAGGATGAGCGCTGGTGGAGCACTCCCTACGACCATACAAACTCCTACTTTACCGGCTACTCGCACGTCAACCTCAGCGGCGTGGGCTGTCCCGACCTCGGGTCGCTCCTGCTCATGCCCACCCTGGCGGACACGCTCTGCGTGGACTACCACCGCTACGGGTCGACCTACACCGACGAGACGGCCACGCCCGGCTACTACGCCAACAGCCTCAGCAAATACGGCATACGCACCGAAGTGACCGCCACGCCGCGCACGTCGATGGCACGTTTCACCTTCCCCAAAGGCCGTGCCCACATCCTGCTCAACCTCGGCGAAGGACTCACCAACGAGAGCGGAGCCTCCGTGCGCCGTACGGCAGCGAACGAAGTGGAGGGTTCGAAACTCCTCGGCACGTTTTGCTACGATGCCACGCAGGCGGTATTCCCCGTCTATTTTGTCATGCGCGTGGAACGCACGCCGGCGGCTTCGGGCTACTGGAAATTCCAGCGTCCGAAGAAAGGCGTGGAGGCCCAGTGGGACCCCGACGACAACAAGTACAAAATATACACCCGTTACGCCAAAGAGCTTTCGGGCGACGACATCGGTGCATGGTTCTCCTTCGACGCCAACGAAGGCGAACAGGTGGAGGTGCGCATGGGTGTAAGTTTCGTGAGCATTGCCAATGCGCGCGAAAACCTTGAAAAGGAACAGGCCGGCCGCCACTTCGACGAGCTGCGCCAAGAAGCGCGCGCGAAATGGAACGCCGACCTCGGACGCATCGCTCTCGAAGGCGGAACGGACGAACAGCGCACGGTGTTCTACACCGGCCTTTACCACCTGCTCATCCACCCCAACGTGCTGCAGGACGTGAACGGACAATACCCCGCCATGGAGAGCGACCGCATACTCACCGCCAAGGGCAACCGCTACACCGTGTTCTCCCTTTGGGACACCTACCGCAACGTCCACCAGTTTCTCTCGCTCGTCTACCCCGAGCGCCAGCGCGACATGCTCCACACCATGCTCGGCATGTACAGCGAGCACGGATGGCTGCCCAAATGGGAACTCTACGGACGCGAAACGTACACCATGGAGGGCGACCCCGCCATTCCCGTCATCGTAGACTCGTGGATGAAGGGTTTCCGCGACTTCGACGCCGACCTCGCCTACGAGGCTATGTGCAAAGGCGCCGACACGCCGGGCAAGGACAATCCGCTGCGCCCCGACAACGACGACTACGTGAGCCGCGGCTACGTGCCGCTCACGGGCGAGTTTGACAATTCGGTGAGCCATGCCCTCGAATACTACATTGCCGACCACGCCCTCTCGCGCATGGCGGAAGCGCTCGGCAAGAAGAACGACGCCAAGCGCTACCGCGAACGCTCGCTCGGCTACCGCCACTACTACAGCCCGGAAAACGGCACGCTGCGGCCCATTCTCCCCTCGGGCAAGTTCCTCTCGCCCTTCAATCCCAAACTGGGTGCCAACTTCGAGCCCAATCCGGGATTTCACGAAGGCAGCGCTTGGAACTACACGTTCTACGTGCCCCACGACATTCCCGGTCTGGCGAAGCTCATGGGCGGCAAGAAGGCTTTTGTAGACAAACTCCAGAGCGTGTTCGACAACGGGCTTTACGACCCCGCCAACGAGCCCGACATAGCCTATCCCTACCTCTTCTCCTACTTCAAAGGTGAAGAATGGCGCACGCAGAAGCTCACGCGCGAACTCCTCGCCAAGCACTACACCACCCTGCCCGACGGCATTCCCGGCAACGAGGACACGGGCACCATGTCCACCTGGGCGCTCTTTTCCATGATGGGTTTCTACCCCAACTGCCCGGGCGACCCCACCTACATCCTCACCGCCCCCGTCTTCGACAAGGTGACCATCAAGCTACAGCCCGACTTCTACAAGCAGCGCGAGCTCGTGATAGAAGCTCCCGGCGCCACCCGCTCGCAAGCCTACATCAAGCAGGCGAGCCTTGGCGGCAAGCCCCTCAAAAGCTACATCGTCAACCACGCCGACCTCGTCAACGCCGGCCGCCTGACGTTTGAGTTCAAATAAACGATGGGGGCGAACGATGGAGGCGAGCGATGGGGGCGAGCTCTCCCGAGCTCGCTTGCGCGGCCCTTACACGCGCTATGGGGGCGACGTTTGAAACGTCGCGCTCTACACGAAAAAACCCGCTTAAAACAAGAAAAACTCTTGCTTTAAGCGGGTTTATTATATGCTTCGTGCAGAACGCAACGTTTCAAACGTCGCCCCCATAGAGGGCGCAAGCGCCGTGTAGAGCGCGAAGTCAGGAGACTTCGCCCCCATCGCTCGCCCCATGCGATTGCTTAGAACGTCATGCGGAACATGCCTCTGATGCCCCACTTCGTGGTGTGCGGCGTGATGTAGTTGAGGCGGCGGACATATTCGATGTGGAATATCTTGAAAATGTTGTGGATGCCGGCCACCACTTCCACGTAGGGTTTCTTCTTGTCCATCACGCGCGAGAGCGGTTCGTAGCCGTCGTCGGTGAAGTGGCCGGGGAAGTAGAAGAGCTGCGTGCTCGAAGCGTTCTGCGCCAACGAGGGATTGTTCTTCGAAGAGAGCGTGCCCCAAAGCACGTTGCAACCGAGATATTCGCGCCACTTGAGCTTCTTGAGGAGCGGAATGCGGTTGAATATCTTTCCGTTAAGGTCCCACGAGTACATGAGCGAAGCGTAGCGGTCGTTGAGGAACTCCATGTTGTCGATCAGGCTGAACGTGTTCAGCTCCTTGATGTACGAAAGGTTGGCCGCCGGCATGATAAGCAAGGGGAAGGGCACCTTGTTCCACTCCACACCGCCCTTGACCGTGAAGTCCATCTTGCCCCACGAGCCGAGCCAGATGCGTTTGTATATCATGGCTTCGGTGAGGTTGAAGGCGTGGTCGAACGAGTTGCGGCCCATGGCATAGGCGCCCGCGGTGTGGGTGAGTTCGAAGATGGGTGCGTCGTGGTTGGAGGCGAGGCGGCGCTGCTTCGTGTTGACCCACGAAACGCCCGGCTGGAAACGCAGTCCCACAGAGAGGTCGTAGGTGCGCAGCCACGGACAGTAGGCGGCCTGGTCAGCGATGGCGCCGGCGCCGCCGTTGGAAGAGAGCTGCTGGTAGAAGAGGGCGGCGGTAGGCGTGTCCTTCGAGGTGCGTGCCTGAATGTTGAAACGGAGGCCGTTGGCCCACTCGCGGTCCCAGAGGAGGCGGTAGGTTTCGTAGTACATCATGTGGTCGACCTTGGTCCACTTGAACGACGTGAACACGTTGTCCTTGTCGGTGGGCATGAACTTGTCGGAGGGCGACATGACGTCGCGCGAGTAGTTGAACGTGAGGTTGTTCACGGGAAACTCGCGGGGCAGGTAGGCTTTCTCGTTGAACGAGTAGGTCACTTCGCCCATGCCTTTCCACTTCTGGTCCTTGAAGCCGTAGGCCACGTAGCCCTTGAGGAAGAGGTGCTTGTTGAAGTTGGCGGTGGTCTGTGCGCTCACACGCATGCGGAATCCGTCCACGAAGTTTTGCGTGAGCATGGTGTTCACAGGGCCGATGTCGACCTTCGAGGGGTGTTTCGGGTCGAGACTCGTTTCCACAAAGTTCTCAATGAAGGCTTTGGCTATCCACAGCACGGGACGGAAGCCCTTCACCTGCTCGAGTTTTTTGATGAACGTGTTCATCGAACTTTCGCTCTTGCTGAGCTGCTCGCCGCGGTGCTCTTCCCAAAACTCCTCGTCGCGCATGCTGGCATTGGCCTCCGTGAGCGTTTCGCCCTTGAAGCGGAAGGCCTTGTCGGGGATGGGGGCGAAGGCAAAGTTGGAGTATTCCGTAGTGCGCTTCACCTGGAATTTCTGAATGAAGCTGGCAAGCTTGAGCTGCACGAGCATGTCGTCGCGCGTGAGCACCTGTTCGCCCGTAGGCAGTGCGTCGAACTCCTGAAGGATGCGCATGTTTTCCACAAAGTTGACGTCGGAGCGCACGGGGATGCCCATGTCCACCTTGCGGATGCGGTAGGTGCTGTCGGCCATGATGTAGAGGCTGCCCGAGAAGCCGAAGTCCTGCGGATTGTTGGGCGTGAAGTCGACCTGTATGCAGCGGTCGGCATTGTTCACCATGAGCGTGTCGACAATGAAGTAGCGGTAGAAGCTGATGGCGGAACTGGTGGAGATGGGGCTGGTGAAGGGATATTGCAGCAGGCGCACCTCGTCCTTGTAGATGTCCACGTCGGTGAAGCAGTCCTTGAGCATGGTGTTGAGGATGTCGCCGGTGTTGATGAGTTCGTTGATGCCGTTGGAGCGCTGGCCGATGACGATGTTCTTCTCCGTGCGGGGGTCCTTGCGGTAGATTTGCCGCGTGACGGTTTCGTCGACGGAGATGGGGAGGATGAGTTTGCCGGTTTCGTTGCACACCTCCACGTGGTCCTTGAGGAAGGGGAAATGCTTGAACTTTCCGTCTTCAAAAATCTTGTCGGTGACGTCGTTGAAGGCGAAAGTGAGTTTGGAGTATTTGTCTATGCTGAAATAGTCGTGTGCATGGAGGTCGTTGCCCTTCTTGGCGGCAATGACGCGGCGCATGAGTTCGACGGCGGGATTGTTCTTGCGCGAATATTTCGTTTTGTGTCCCACCACGGTGGCCGAACCGAGGGTGCTTTCCACAGGGTCGAGCTTGCAGAGCACGGTATCGTCGGGGGTGGTGACGCGCAGCGTCTTCGTTTCGTAACCTACTACGGATACGCGGATGCGGCCGGCACGGAAGGGCAGCTGGAAGTGTCCGTCCACGTCGGTGCGTGTGTTGCCTCCGCTCAGGTGAACCACGTTGACGAAGGGAAGTTTGTCGCCGGTCTTGGAGTCGACGACGGTTCCGGTAATCATGCGTTGCGCCCCGGCCGTGAGTGTGGCGGTGAGGGCGAGGAGTACTACGAGCAGTCTTTTGAAATGAAGGTCAAGCGCCATTGCAGGGTGGGATGTAATGGGAAGGTTGATGGTTTTGCAAACGAAAAGCCTCACGATTGGCTGTGGAAGGTCAGTCGTGAAGCTTTTCATGGAAATAAGAAACGTGCGGAAACGGCAAATATTGCAGCCGCCTTTCGCAAGAATTGTTAATTGGGAATGTACGGGAAAGGGTTTGTCAAGAATTTGAGAATTGCGTCGCTTTGAAAATTCTCAAAGTAGCGTCCAAGAAACAATTACCTAATCTGTTAAGCGCGGCGAGCGGCCTGAAAGGCCGCCACATGCGCGAAGAGGAATGCTTTTGCGGTTGATGTGGTGGGCTTTCAGCCCGCGACATTACCGTCCACATATACCCAGGCCGCGTCACTTCGTTCCGTGACCTGGGCTTACGAGTGGTG
>CAVCAV010000095.1:0-10593 GCA_963600165.1 Christensenella sp. UBA1685
CTGCAGAATGCCCATTACGGGAACTTTATCAACGAACGCTCTGCCTTGACATTTCTTTGCCTTCTTATTCCAATGGCGGTTTTTGTTCTTGCCGCCAACGAATATCTCGTCAAGTTCTATTTCACCGTCAAACTTTTCCTTATAGTCTTGCTTGAAGGCTTCACGTATGCGGTGCGTCATAAACCAAGCCGTTTTCTGAGTAACGTGAATATCCTTTGCTAACTGAACGGAAGAAATGCCTTTTGTGTGACACGTTACCATATAGACAGCATAGAACCACTTACGCAAAGAGATTTTAGAGCCTTCAAACAACGTACCTATTCTTACGTTAAAGTTCTTGCCTGTGTTCTTGCAACGATACAGCCCGTCACCCCTTCGGTAAACTTTTGATGTTGGGTCATATGGAGAAACAGGCTCACCATTCTCCCAAAGTTTACTTTCAAGGTAACGGATACATTTCTTCTCTGTATCGAACACTTGCATAAGTGAAAATTTTGACTACCCTATATTAGGGGTATTGTCGTATATAGTCACCTTAAGGAAAACACGCCCCTCAAAGCCCCGCTCGGCACGAAAATGCAACGAAAAGACAACTTTTCGTGCGAAAAACGTGACAACGTATGCGCACTACCGACTACAATATGTAATTTTACGGAAAAATAAACCCATCATTTGCAGCTCCGTTTTACACTATGGGAAACCGGTACGACATATTCATATCTTACAGAAGAGTTGGCGGTGCACAATATGCCCGCATCCTTCAGCTGATGCTCTCGCAAAGAGGCTATAAAGTGTTCCTCGACTACGACGAGCTGAAAGACGGCGTGTTCGGCAAGAAAATCAAGGCTGCCATTGCCGAAGCGCCCATATTCATGCTCGTGCTGTCGAAGGACGCGCTGGACCGTTGCAAGAACGAGGACGACTGGGTGAAGGAAGAAATACTCTACGCCCTTGAGGGGAAGAAGAAGATTGTCCCCGTCAATCCCGACAAGACTTTCGACGGCATCCACGAACTGATCCCCGAACCCATCCGTGAGATTACGGACATCCAAAACTCCGAAATAGACTTCGGCCAGGCATTGGGCGTGACCGTTGACCTCATGATCAACGACCGGCTCAAACCGGTGCTCGGGGAGCGCCGCGCTGAGAAGCACAAGGACGAAAATGCCGACGCTGCCCGTGAAACGCTCCGACGGATTGACGCCCACAACCGCTTCATGAAGCGCCTTGGCGTGGTCACCGCCTTGTTCGTCGTCCTCATAGTCTTGGCTTCGTGTCTGCTCTATTGGCGGCACGTGACGACGGCAGAACAGGCCGAACAGGAGAAGGCCCTGCTGGCGGAACAGCGGACGGAACTGGAAAAGAAACACCAAAAGTACAGCCTCGTGCTGAGTCCGCACTTGTCGGCCCAGCAGATGAACACCATCGACACCATCCTGACGAACATGGTCTGCGTCAGGGAGGACTCCTTGTGGGTGAGCAAATTTGAATTCACCGTGGGCGAATGGTACGGCATTCTCGGCGGAGGGTACAAGCCTGAGCTGAAGCACGTGCCGATGACCGGCGTGTCGTTCGGCGAAGTGTGCGTCACACTGCTCGACAGCTTGCGCAACATGACCAACATTGCCGGGTTTGACCTTCCCTCCGTGGAAGAATGGCAATATGCCGCCCACGGGGGCAGCTACCACGAGTGCTCCACTTATGCGGGCGACGACGTGGTGGACAAAGTGGCCTGGTACCGTAAGAACTCGGGCGGCAAACTTCATCCGTCGGACGGTCAGCAGGGCAAGGAACCCAATCTGCTCGACCTTTACGACATGAGCGGAAACGCCAGCGAGATGTGCAACACACCCTTCGGACCTTCGAAGGACGGCAAGATGCTTTGGACGCTCTGCGGCGGCGACTTCAACTCCACCGCCGACGCTGTCACCGCCAACTCCACACAAGGTTTCGAAACGGACGAGAAGAGTCCGTCCATCGGCTTCAGACTTGTCATCAGGAAAGAAGAATAATCACAAACGTTTTATCCCACTATGAAAAAGTTCGCACTGTTTCTGTTCCTTTCGCTCATGTCGGCTCCATTGTTTTCACAGGAAAACGATGCTGATGAAAGAGTACGGAAAGTATACGAAGCCTGCATTGCCATGCGCGACGCGTCGGCTGCCAACGACTCGGCGGCCATGGTGCGCTCCGCCCAGCAGCTGAAAGTTTACGGCACAAAAGATTTTGCCGACCTGAGAGGCAAGCAGGAGCAAGGCTCTCTGGACGGCCATTTCGTGTTCAACGAAAAGTTTGCCGAACTCGCGGCCCAAGGGAAAGGCGCTTACCTGCAGTCCGACTCGCTCAACCGCAGCCAACAGCGTGGCCAGACCGCCGACGGTTCCATTCGTACAAAAAATTGTATGGCAAAAGCCGGCAAGAGCGTGAAGTACACCTTCCCCTCCAAGAACCAGCAGATTCTCGCCGTAGTGGCCGAGGCCGGCGGACGCGTCACCATGAAAATCCACGTCACCAACAAAAAGGGCCTCAACAAACGCTACGACGACACCACCAGCGTAAAGCAAGGCATGCCCAACCGCAAGACGTCCTTCATGCTTCCCGGCGACTGCATGAGCACCGTGGAGCTCGAAGTGGTCAACTGCAGCAAAAAGGACATCAGCTTTGTGGTAATCAGCAATTGACCATAAACCTTCCACCCCAAAATCCCATACCGCTATGCAAAAGCTCGTATTATCCGTCCTCCTCTCGTCGCTGTCGCTTTCCGCCAATGCCCAGACGGCCGGCGAGGCGCAAGCCTTGCACGACAAGGGCAAGCAATGCGTGAACGAAGGGAAAATAAGCGAAGGCCGCTCCTATACCAAGCAGGCCCTCGACATGCGCAAGAAACTCTTCGGCGAAGTGAACGAGGACTACATCACCTCGCTCAACAACTATGCGCTCTCCTTCGCCCTGGAAAACAACTACGCCGATGCGGTGAAGTATCAGCAACAGACCATGCAGCTTTGCGACAAGCTGAAAGAGAAGCAGGGCGTGCCGCACAAAAACTACGGCCTCTACGCCATCAACATGGGACGCTTCTATTACTTCAGCAACAACCTCGACGGCGCCGTGGAATACTGGGAAAAGGCGTTGCCCTGTGTGGAGAAATACGGCGAGATGTACGAGAATCTCCTCAACTGGCTCTCCATGATTTACACCGACCGCAAGGACTACAACAACCTTCAGCGCATCATGGTTTTGGTCGACGACCACAACAAGCACGAACTTTCCAAGGAGTGCAACGAGCCGAAATGCATGTTGCAACGGGCCAACTACTATGCTTCCACCAACAACACCGCCCAAGCCAAGGAATGCTTCACGAAAGTGCTGGCCATGAAGATGGACGACAACATGAAGTGCGAAGTCTATGAAGCTTACGCCCAGTTCCAGGCCGACACGAAGAACTGGGTCGGCGCTGCCGAATACGAAACGCAGTCGGCCAATTTGACCCAAGCATTGCAAGGCAAAAACAAAGCCTATGCGCTCAAGCTCTACCGGGCTGCCCTGTACGGACTCATCGGGCAGCAATACGCACAGACCATCGGCCAGTTCAACGAAGTCATAGCATATTACCGGACCGATTCGAGCGACAAGGCGCTGAAAACCATTGCCGACTGCGAGAACCATCTGGGCAACGCTTATTCCAACCTAAAGGACTATGCCAAAGCTTGCGAAGCGTACAAACAGTTGGTGGCTTATTATGAGCAGCACGACAAAGGCAGCGAAGACTATCCGAAAGCCGTTCTTCAACTTGCCAAAGCGGAGAAGTCCAACAAGGACTACGACCATTCCATTACCCACCACAAGCAAGCCATGCAGCTGTTTGAGGAGAAAAACATGATGCAGGAATACTCCGAAGCGGCCCATTCGCTGAAGTTGTGCTACGTCTATTCAGGAAAGAACGAAGAGGTGGACTACAAGGAAGAGGCCATGAAAAAGGCACGGACCGAAAAGCTCGACCGCATCATCAAGGACGAAACGGAAAACCTGCAGATGAGCCGCGATTATCTCGGAGAACTGAGCTACGCGCGTTCGCTTTCCACCATTGCCGGATGCTATGCCCTGAAGGAAGACTATCCGAACGCCATTGCCTATTACAAGCAGTACATCAGCGCCATAAGGAAGGCCATCCGCGAGGAATTCCGCATGCAGAGCGAAAGCGAGAGAATGCAGACGTGGCAACAGGAAGCTACCAGCCTTCAGGAACTAGAGGAACTGCTCACCACAGTTTCCCCCACCCAGGCAGACCTCTACACGGACCTCTCCGCCGTTATCTACGATGCCGCACTGCTCTCGAAGGGTATTCTGCTGAACTCCTCCATCGAGTTTGAAAAGATTGTGGCGCAATACGGCGACAAGAAGTTGAAGCAACTGTATGAGCAGACGAAAGCCGTCTCCAGCGAGATTTCCAATTTGCGGCAGAATGCCAAGAGCGATGCTGACCTGCAGCAGATTCTTGCGCTTACGCAGAAAGGTCAGGCGCTCCAGCTGCAGCTCTACAAGCAGTGCGCGGAGTTTGCCGACTTTACCAACTACATTTCCTACAATTGGCAAGACGTGCAAAAGCAGCTTACCGCCACCGACGTGGCCATCGAGTTTGTTGCCGTAAAGCCGAGCGTGTTCGACGACGAGAACGTGATGGAAGCCATCGTGCTTACCTCCGGCAGCAAGGCCCCCGTGGCCGTTCCCGTTTGCACCTTGAAGGAGGCGAAGGCGATGCTTGCCGACGAAAAACTTTACGAGTCCGCAGCAAATCCCGTTTGGGGCAAGATAAAAGACTACGTGTCGGGGAAGAAACGCCTCTTCTTCTCGGCCGACGACGTGTTCAACAACGTAGGCATAGAATATCTCACCTTCAACGGAAAACCGCTCAGCGAACAGATGGAAGTTTACCGACTCTCTACCACGAAGGAACTCTGCTATCAGCATGTCCACGCCGCAACGGCCAACGCCGCATTGTTTGGCGACATCAACTACAACGAAGACGGCGCAGCATCGTCCTCCACGAAACGCGACGTGGCAAGTCTTCGCGACGCCACAGGCACGTTCGGCAATCTCGGCAACACGAAACGCGAGATTGAACAGATCAGCCAAGTGCTCAAACAGGGCGGCACGAAGAAGGTGGTTTCGTTCTCCGACCAGGAAGCAAGCAAACAGACCTTCCTCAGTTTGACGGACAAGAAGCTCAACATGCTGCACATTGCCACCCATGGAGCCTACAAGGCCAAGAAGGGAATGTCCGATGCCGAAGCCATGTCGCAGAGCATCCTCGCCTTCGCCGGTGCCAACCTCGACGACGAGGGCATCGTGACGGCAGCGGAAGTGGCCAAGATGAATCTCCGCCAGTGCGACCTCGTTGTGCTCTCGGCCTGCGAAACCGGACTGGGGCAGTTGGGCGCCGACGGCGTGTTCGGTCTGCAGCGCGGTTTCAAGAATGCCGGCGTACACACCATTCTGATGAGTTTGAAAAACGTCTACGACGACTCCACCGCCGACCTCATGATCAGCTTCTACAAGCATCTCACCTCCGGCATGAGCAAGCGCGAAGCCTTGAAAAAGGCACAGCAGGACATCAAGGACAAAGGTTACAAGGATGCCAAGTATTGGGCACCGTTTATCCTGCTCGATGCGTTTTGAGCAAATAAGGTTTCACCTTCAATGGAGGCCGCCCTCGATGGGGGCGAGCTCTCCCGATCTCGCTTGCGCGATTAAAGGTAACTTGAATTTATTTTGCTGTACTCGTTAAAGCGAAGTCAGGAGACTTCGCCCCCATCGTTCGCCCCCATAGACAGAACGCAGCAAAGCCGTTGCGCCACATACAATATGCGCGCAACGGCTTTGGATAATCAGTTGAACGCGTTTCGCCAATCGGCGAAACGGGAAGTTTTTTTTAGAAGTTGTAGTTGATACCGAAGGTGAGGTCGTTTCCGCTTACGTTGAAGCCGAAACCGTTTTCGCCGTAGGGGCTCTCAACGTAGCTGTCATCGGCGTCACGATAGCCGAGGAAGCCCATGTGTGCGATGAAGTCGATGTGCTTGGTGAGGTTTACACGCAGACCGGGAGCTACACCTACGCGCCATGCGGTGTTGGAGTCGCCGGAGGGGCCGTCCTTTACCTTAGCCTTGTAAGTGTTGATGCCGAAGCCCATGTCGAGGAAGAGGCTCACGGGACCGAACTTCACGAAGCTCCAACGAGCGTAGGGATCTACTTCGAATGAGTTGACGGCGAGCTTGTTCTGATAAGCGTGGGCATAGCCGATGCCAATACCGAGGTCCCACTTGTCGGAGAGCTGGTAACCTACTTCGGGCTGGATGGCGAAGGTGGTCTTGTTGGCGTCGGTGTTGCGCCATGCGCCGATTTCACCACCTACATAAACTTGTGCACTGGCCGTGAGCGCCATGGCTGCTACAGCGACCGTAAGAAGAATCTTTTTCATACTCTTTCTTTTAGTGTGTTGTTTGTTTCGATTGTTGTGTGTGCGGGAGACCCAGGCTGCAAGTTTGCCTGAAGGCCCTGCTTTTGTTTGCATAGAAAAATGCATCGCAACCCTGCGCTTGGCTTAGGATTGCGATGCAAATGTAAGGCATTTTTCACAAAACCGTAAAGTTTTTGTCAATATTCCCGCCGTTTTTCGGCATTATAGAAGAGTCAAAGGGAAATATTTGACAACAAACGGACTGTCTGAGGCGGGTTACTTGCCCCATTCGCTCGGATTGGCGCGCCATTCGTGGAGCATGGACACGTGCTTTTCGCTGATGTAGCCCGTGGCGAGCGCCGTTTCCACTACGGCTTCGTAGTTGGTGAGCGTGGTGAGTTCCACACCGGCAGCCTTGAAAGCTTCTTCGGCTACGGGGAAACCGTAGGTGTAGCTGGCCACCATGCCGATCACTTCGCAACCGTGGGCACGGAGGGCTTCAACGGCCTTGAGCGACGAACCGCCCGTGGAGATGAGGTCTTCCACCACCACTACTTTCATGCCCTTCTGAAGGTCGCCTTCGATGAGGTTGGTCATGCCGTGGTCTTTGGGTTTCGAACGGACGTAGGCGAAAGGCAGACCGAGAGCGTCGGCCACGAGGGCGCCCTGTGCAATGGCTCCGGTGGCAACGCCGGCCACTGCTTCGGCTTCGGGATATTTCTCGGCTACGATGCGGCTCAGCTCGAGCTTCACGAAGCTGCGGAGCGAGGGGAACGCCAATGTCTTGCGGTTGTCGCAGTAGAAGGGCGACTTCCATCCGCTTGCCCAGGTGAAGGGGTTTTCGGGCTGGAGCTTGATGGCTTTTACATTGAGGAGTTTCTCGGCAAAAATCTTTTCTAACTGACTCATGGTGCGATGTATATATAATGTATGAAAAGCAAATTGATAACCATACGCGTCGGTTTTCGGAATAAAACATCCAAAACATATAAACGGGGCGCGATTGGTTACACTGATGACAACAGCGGCGCAGCCTCGTTTTGTTTGTTTTGAATGTTTTATTCTTCGCAACTTTCGTATTTGAACGTTGACCGTAAGCAAAGGTACGATTTTTCCCATAGCTTGCCCAAGGCATAGGGTTTATTTTGTACTTTTGGACCACAAAGGGCGGCTTTCGCGAGTGCTGCACCCTGCCGCTCGTGCAAGCGCCGCTTTGTTTTTCCCCGTTTCTATCCCCAAAAAACTATGCAACGTTTTCTTCTTCCGCTTCTTGCCCTCTCGCCGGCACTGTCCTTTGCACAGGGCCGCAGCAATGCGGCGGAAAAGCCCAACATCATACTCCTTGTGGCCGACGACCTCGGCTACGGCGACCTTTCGTGCTACGGTGCCACGCGCATTGCCACACCCACCGTCGACAGCCTCGCCGCCCACGGCATAAGGATGACCAACATGCACGCCTGCGCCGCCACCTCCACGCCCTCGCGCTACGGCATTCTCACGGGCGAATATCCCTTCCGCCGACGCGGAACGGACGTGGCGGCGGGCAATGCGGCCATGGTGATCCGTCCCGAACAGACCACCGTGGCCGACCTCCTGCACCAGGCGGGCTACGTCACGGCGGCCATAGGCAAATGGCACCTCGGACTGGGCAGCCAAACGGGCGCACAGGACTGGAACGGCACGCTCGACCAAACGCCGCGCGACCTGGGCTTCGACTACCACTACATACAGGCCGCCACGGCCGACCGCGTGCCGTGTGTCTACATTGAGAACGGACAAGTGGCGGACTACGACCCTTCGGCGCCGATAGAAGTGAGCTACCGGCAAAACTTCCCCGGCGAACCCACCGGCCGCCTCAACCCCGAACTGCTGACGAAGCAGAAGCCGAGCCACGGACACGACATGAGCATCGTGAACGGCATTTCGCGCATAGGCTTCATGAAAGGAGGAGGGAAGGCGCTCTGGCGCGACGAGGACATTGCCGACAGCATTGTGAGTCATGCCGTGCGCTTCATAGAGAACAACCGCCGCAACCCGTTTTTCGTGTACCTCTGCACCAACGACGTGCATGTGCCGCGACAGCCGAACGAACGTTTCCGCGGAAAAAGCCCCATGGGT
This sequence comes from Christensenella sp. UBA1685, assembly GCA_963600165.1. Lineage (GTDB taxonomy): Bacteria > Bacteroidota > Bacteroidia > Bacteroidales > Bacteroidaceae > Alloprevotella. The sequence goes on from CAVCAV010000095.1 coordinate 8,573, forward strand.
CTCCGCGGCGAGGCCATCCTGCAGTTCGACTGGACGGTGCGCCAACTGACCGACGCGCTTCGCCGCATGGGGCTTGACCAGAACACGCTCATTCTCATCACGTCGGACAACGGCCCCGTGCTCGACGACGGATATGCCGACCGCGCCGAGGAGCTTGCCGGCGACCACAAGCCGGGCGGTCCGTTCCGCGGGGCGAAATACAGTGCCTTTGAGGCGGGCAGCGCCGTGCCGTTCATCGCCTACTGGCCCGAGGTCATCAAGCGTCCCATGACGTCGGACGCGCTGGCTTCGCTCATCGACGTGCCGGCCACGCTGGCGGCTCTCACGGGGGCGAACATCCCTGAAGGGGCGGCCATCGACAGCCGCAACAGCTTGTCGACATGGACGGGTGTGGACACGCGGCCGCGCGAATTTGCCGTGAGCATGGCGGCCAACCGCAGCCTCACGCTCCGTACGCAAAACTGGAAATACATCTCGCCCTCCGACGGAGGCCCCATGATTACGTGGGGACCGAAAATAGAAACGGGCTACCGCTCCACGCCGCAGCTCTACGACATCCGCGAAAACCGCTACGAAGAGAAGGACGTGAGCGCCGACTACCCCAAAGTGGTGCAACGCCTGCAAAAACTCCTCGGAGAAGTGAGGAGCAAGTAAGAAACAACATCCCAATCATGAACATAGACTCAAAAGCTCTCAAAGAAGAATTCATCGCCATGCTGCGCGACACGAAGCGCGAAGGCATGGAAAGCGTCATTGAAGACCTCGAAGCCAACGGCTTCTTCACCGCCCCGGCCTCTGCCGGCCATCACCTCAACGTGGACGGCGGTCTCGTGCTCCACTCGCTCAACACCTGCAAGGCGGCGCTCGCCGTGTGGGAAGGCATGAAGGCGCTCGACGCGACGCTCGAGAAAGAAGTGCCCCGCGAAAGCGTGGTCATCGCCAGCCTGCTCCACGACGTGTGCAAGATGGACATCTACAAACCTACCACAAAGCGCCGCAAAAACGCCATGGGCGTTTGGGAAGACGTGCCGGGCTACAACGTGAGCTACCGCGACTTTCCCATGGGCCACGGCGAGAAGTCGCTCGTGCTGCTCCTCTGCGACGGACTCGAACTCACCGACGCCGAAATGCTCGCCATACGCTGGCACATGGGGCCCTGGGGAGTGAACATGAACAGTTTCGAGGACCAGCGCAACTTCGACACGGCCCACACGCTCTACCCCCTCGTGATGATTGTCCACACGGGCGACTGCCTCGCCGCCAGCATCATGGAACGCACCGAGGAGGATATGGAGAGGATGTAGGGCGCTGCGCCTTAAGGGCGCTGCGCTAATGTGCAAATGTGCAAATCTGCAAATGAGATGCACCTTACTTGGCATAACACATGAGGGCGTAAGCGCATGGGGGCGAAGTCTCCTGACTTCGCGCTCTACACGGCGCGCACGCTCTATGCGTTCTACACGGCGATGCGCCCTCTATGGAGGCGACGTTTGAAACGTCGCGCTCTACACGGCCTTCAAGCAAAGCGAAGTCAGGAGACTTCGCCCCCATGCGCTTGCGCCTTCATATAGCGAATTAACACCGTGTAGAACGCGACGTTTCAAACGTCGCCTCCATAGAGGGTTCACACCAAGGCACGCCCTGAAAATTCCAAGGCACGCTTTTCAAAAAGTCCCCCACCCCAACGTGTTGGGGTGCTTGAAAGTTTTTTGCAAACGTTTGCACTTTTCATTTCTCCACATTTCGGTACAAATTCCCCGCCTCGCGCGCACGCGTACACGCGCGTTGCACCAAAGTTTGTGCAAGTTGCTGTCATCTTTCAGCCAGTCGAGTATTTGCTGCACATATACACCTCAAAATCAAGCAGTTCACTCTCTTTCTCAAGGTGACAGAAACTTTTCCGACAGGGACAATTTTTCGTCAAAGCAAAGAAAAATTCGTCACGCCCCCGGCTGACAGCAAACGTTTAATAAAGCAAAACGTTTGTATACGATTCTTGTTGCTGTCAGGCAAACGATGGG
>CAVCAV010000096.1:0-10534 GCA_963600165.1 Christensenella sp. UBA1685
CACGTTGACAATGCTCCACATGTCGGAGCCTACGAGTTGCACGGCAAGATATTTCATCTCGCTCGGGGAGCTGCCGCACGAAGCCAGGCAGAGCAGGGCTACGAGCGCAAACACAAGGTTTTTGATTCTTCTCATGGCAAATCTTTGATTAACGTTGTTTACTTTATTTTTACCGCAAATATAAACATTAGCGTTTACCCTCCCCTATCGACTTCGTATATTTTTAATGTTTTATGTCCAAAAGCATAATTTCACGCAAAAAGCCCACGACGCGTATGGCAATCATACGGGCCGTGGGCTTTGTTTGTGCTATGTATGGGCGGGGCTTACTTTGCGCCGTCCTGTTCGGTGAAGTCGGCGGGGAGCATGCTGACGATGCAGCAGTTGTGCTGCTTCAGCACGACGTCTTTGCAGAAGTTCTGCACGTCGGCGGGACGGAGGGCCTTGAGGACGGCTTCGTAGCCGGTCTGCTCGTCCTTGTTCCAGCGTATTTTGTTGATGAGGAGTTCTTCCCAGTAGGAGTTCTTCTTCTGGCTGTCGGCATAGTCCTTAAGCTCGAAGGTGACCACCTTGTTGAGTTCTTCGTCGGTCACGCCCTTGTTGGCCACGTTCTCGAGGTCCTGCTTCATGAGAAGGAGGGCAGAGTCGAGCTTGGCGGGCTTCACGGGGCAGTAGACCTGGAGCTGGAAGCTTTCTTTGGCGCCGTAGGCACACTGTGCGGCGGCGGACACGCTGTAGGCGATGCCGGCGTCCTCACGGATGCTTTTGAGGTAGCGCTGGGTGAGAATTTCACCGAGGGCGTTGGCAGCGATGGCGCTCTTCATGGTGTAGGGCGTAGAGCCGCTCCAAAGCTGGAAAATGCCGGCCTGGGGAGTTTCCATCACGCGGCGGAAGTTGTTGGTGCGTGAACCTTCGGACACGGAGAAGACCTTGGAGGCGTCGTAGGTTTCGCGGGTCTTCACGGCCTTGAGGGGAGCGATGTACTGCTCGGTGAAGGCACGGAGCGAGTCGACGTTGAAAGCGCCGGTGAAGACGAAGTCGAAGTCGCCGGCAGCGTTGAAGCGCTCGGAGTAGATGCGGCGTATTTCGCTGTAGCTGGCCTGGTCGAGGTCGGCAAGATGGATGCGCTTGAAGCGGGGGTTGTGGTCGTAGATGGTAGCCTTGATGGAGTCGGAGAAGGCTGCCTGGGGATTCTTCTCGATGTTTTCAAGCTGAACGCGGTACGCAGCCATGAGGTTGTTGTAGCCCTCTACGTCGTTGGCGGGAGTCTGGAAACGGAGGTAGATGAGCTCGAAGAGCGTGCGGAGGTCCTTGGGGGTGGAGCTGCCGTTGAGATATTCGCTCGTCTGCGAGAGGGAGGGTGCGCAGCTTACCTGCTTGCCGGAGAGTGCCTTCTCGAGTTCGGTGCTGTTGAAGTTGCCGAGACCGGTGCTCTGCATGACGTCTTCGAGGAGTTCCATGTTGACGCGGTCCTTATCGGCAATGCGGCTCTTGCCGCCGAAGGAAGTGGCCTGGAAGGAAACTTCGGAGTCGTCGAAGTCGGTCTTCTTGAAGTATACGCGTGCACCGTTTGAGAGAGTCCAGCAGGTGTAGCCGAAGTCGGCCTTGCTTTCCTTGGTGATTTTGCCCTTCTTGGGGAGTTTGGCCACGAGGGGTTCGTTCTTCACGTTGTCGACGTAGGCTTCGAGCTTGGCGCTCTTGGCGGCGGCAACGGCCTGCTTGAACTGGTCGGCGGTGGGCACAGCCACGCCTTCCTTGTCGGGATACATGCCGAGCACGACGAAGTCGGTGTCGGTGGAGGCTACGAGTTCCTTGAAGAAAGCGCTGACATATTCAACGGGAGCGCTTTGGGCGATCAGCTTGTAGGTCTTGTACTCCGTTTCGATGTCGGGGATGGGGTCGTTCTCGAGGAAGTTGCGCACGTACTGGGGCACGTAGTAGGAGTTTTCCTGCTTGTCGCGGTTGTTGTAGATTTTCTCGATGTAGCTGAGGAACTCTTCGCGTGCGCGGATCACCTCGGAGGCGTTGAAACCGTACTTGGAGGCGCGCTCCACTTCTTCCATCACGGACTGGAGAGCCTCAGCGTCCTTGCCGGGCTTGGGCAGCACGCCGAAGGAGAAGGCGTCCATGGTCTTGGACATGATGTAGGTTTCGTAGTTGCAGGAGGCTGCGATGAAGGGGCAGTCGGCTTTCTTTGAAAGTTCGCTGAGACGGGCGTTGAGCGCGCTGGAACAAGTCTGGAAGAAATACTGCATGGAGAGGTAGGCCACCGTGTTGCGCATCTCGGAAGGAATGGGCTCGTGCTTGAAGAAGATCTGCACGATGCCGCGGGTCTGCTCCTTGTCCTTGTCTACGATGTAGATGGGTTCGGTGGTTGAGGGCACGGGGTAGAGCTCGTAGGCGGCAGGGTTCTCGGGCATCTTGATGGAGGAGAACATGCTCTTGATCTTGGCTTCCACCTTGTCGACGTCGATGTCGCCGACCACGATGATGCCCTGGAGGTCGGGGCGGTACCACTTCTCGTAGTAGGCGCGGAGCTCTTCGGGCTTGAAGTTGTCGACCACGCTCATCAGACCGATGGGGTAACGGTGGCCGTAGCGCGAACCGGGATAGAGGTTGGCGAGGTTGCGCTCAAGTATGCGGCCGGAGGCGCTGGAACGCATGCGCCACTCTTCGTGGATTACGCCGCGCTCCTTGTCGATTTCCTTGGGGTCGAGGGTGAGACCGTCGGCCCAGTCGTGGAGGATGAGGAGGCACGAGTCGACGTTGGACTCCGTCACGGGCACGTCGTCGATGTTGTAGACGGTTTCGTCGGCAGCGGTGTAGGCATTGAGGTTCTGGCCGAACTTCACGCCGATGGTTTCGCAGTACTTCACGAGGTGGTCGTCGGGGAAGTTGTCGGTGCCGTTGAAGCACATGTGTTCAAGGAAGTGGGCGAGACCGCGCTGGTTCTCTTCTTCCTGAACGGAGCCCACCTTCTGCGCAATGTAGAAGTTGGCACGGTTTTCGGGCAGTGCGTTGTGGCGGATGTAGTAGGTCAGTCCGTTGGGCAACTTGCCGTAGCGGACAGCCGAATCCATCGGCAGCTGCGGAATCTGCTGGGCTGCAACGGGAAGCACGATGCTTGCCACGAGCAGCAGCCAGAAGGCTTTGATTTTGTTCATTGTATATGGTTTTATGTTTGGTTTTAGTGTGGAAATGCAAAGAAGCGGCACAAGGGCCGTGGTAAGCCAATGTACAATTGGTTGCAAAAATAACCATTTCCGTGCACATCCTGTGGCCTTGCAGAAATCATTTTTGTAATTTCGCACACAAATAGAACCGACTTCCGGCCCTTTTGTCTTCATGCGGGTGCGGGAGAACGACAGCAAACAGATGATACGCAAATTTGATTTTCTTGTGATTGGTTCCGGTGTGGCCGGAATGAGTTACGCCCTCCAAGTAGCCGCCTCGGGCAAAGGCAAGGTGGCTCTCGTATGCAAAACCACCATTGAAGAAGCCAACACGGCGAAGGCCCAGGGCGGCATTGCCTCGGTGACGAACCTCGAGGTGGACAACTTCGAAAAGCACATCAAGGACACCATGATAGCCGGCGACTACATCAGCGACCGCGCCGCCGTGGAGCAAGTGGTGAAAAATGCGCCCGACGGCATCAAGCACCTGGTGGAATGGGGCGTAAACTTCGACAAGCAGGACAACGGCGAGTTTGACCTCCACCGCGAGGGCGGCCACTCGGAATTCCGCATCCTTCACCATGCCGACGACACGGGATTCGAGATTCAGCGCGGCCTCATCGAAGCCGTACGCAACAATCCCGCCATCACCGTGCTGGAAAACCATTTTGCCGTGGAAATCATCACGCAGCACCACCTCGGCATTGAGGTGACGCGCCGCACGCCCGACATCGAGTGCTACGGCGCCTACGTGCTCGACCCCGACACGGGCAAGATCGACACGTTCCTCTCCCGCGTCACGGTGCTCTGCACGGGCGGCTGCGGAGCCGTCTATGCCACCACCACCAACCCCAACATTGCCACGGGCGACGGCATTGCCATGGCCTACCGCGCCAAAGCCACCGTGCGCGACATGGAGTTCATACAGTTCCACCCCACGGCGCTTTACCACCCGGGCGAAACGCACCCCGCCTACCTCATCACGGAGGCCATGCGCGGCTACGGCGGCATTCTCCGCCTGCCCAACGGCGAAGAGTTCATGCAGAAGTACGACAAGCGCCTCTCCCTCGCTCCGCGCGACATTGTGGCGCGCGCCATCGACAAGGAGATGAAAATCCACGGCATCGACCACGTCTGCCTCGACGTGACGCACAAGGACCCCGAAGAAACGAAGCACCACTTCCCCAACATCTACCAGAAGTGTCTGAGCATCGGCATTGACATCACGCGCGAATACATCCCCGTGGCTCCGTGTGCCCACTACCTCTGCGGCGGCATCAAGGTGGACCTCAACGCATGCTCGTCCATCCACAGGCTCTACGCCGTGGGCGAATGTTCGTGCACGGGACTTCACGGCGGCAACCGCCTGGCTTCCAATTCGCTCATCGAAGCGGTGGTCTACGCCGAAGCGGCAGCGCGCCATTCGCTCGAACATCTCGACGAGTACACCTTCAACCTGAAAGTGCCCGAATGGAACGACGAGGGCACGCTGACCAACGAAGAGAAGGTGCTCATCCGCCAGGACGCCAAGGAGGTGGAACAGATTATGTCGTCGTACGTAGGCATTGTGCGCTCCGACCTTCGTCTGCGCCGCGCATGGACGCGCCTCGACCTGCTCTACGAAGAAACGGAGGAACTCTTCAAACGTGTGAAGGCCACGCGCGACATCTGCGAGCTCCGCAACATGATCAACGTGGGCTACCTCATCACGCGCCAGGCCATGGAACGCAAGGAAAGCCGCGGCCTCCACTACACCATCGACTATCCCCGCCACGCTTACGACCAGAACTAAGCGGCGGCATTCATACAGCAATCTGCGGGCCCGCACACCGTGCGGGCCCGCAGATTTGTTTTTGGGCGCAAGCGCATGGGGGGCAAAGTCTCCCGACTTCGCGCTCTACACGGCTCGCGCCCTCTATGGAGGCGACGTTTGAAACGTCGCGTTCTACACGTTCGTTACAAAACGCTTTTTCGCCCAAAAAGCCGATGAAAGCGCTTTATTTCAACACGAGCACCACGGTGGCGTGCCTGCCCACGGTGCCCTTCCACCGCGTTGCCTTGCGCGCCACGTCGGCATGGCGCCAGGCGTCGCGCACCGCATAGCGTCCCGCAAGACCGAGCGAGGCAAAGTCGACGGAAACTTTCCTCGGCGCATCGGAGGCGTTGAGCACGGCCACGGCATGGCGGCCGCCGCTGAGTTCGCGCACAAATATCTGCAGCGAATCGGCGTTCACCTTCCGCACGGCAGCCTTGCCGAGAGAGTCCTGGTTGATGGCGATGACTTCGCGGTTAAGCAGAATGCGGCGGTCGTCGGGCGTAAGGCTGCGAAGGTCGTTGGTCATAGCCAAAGGCGACGAGAGCATGCACCAAAGGCTCATCTGCGTCTGGTATTCGTCGGCCGTACACCCTACCCCGCCGAGGTCGCTCGAAGGGCCGCCTTTGCCGTTGAGTCCTACCACGAGCATGTCCATGTCGGGCCACTGCGTGCGGTTGACGTAAGGGGCGAGGGGTGCCGTGGCGTTGACAATGTCGAGAATGCCCATTCCGCCCTGGTGTACGACGTCCTTCCACATGTCGCGCACGTCGTAGGTCGTGCGCCAAAGCTGGCCGCCGACCTGGGCGCACCACTCTTCGGCATTGCGCTGCCCCCATTCACACACGCCGAGCACGATGTCGCGTCCCGACTTCTGCAAGGCGTCGGCCATGGCGCGGTAGCGCTGGCGGGCCGTGGCGCTGTCTTCAGGAGCGTTGCAGTAGTCGTACTTGAGGTAGTCTATACCCCACGAGGCGAACGTGCGTGCGTCCTGTTCTTCAAAACCGAGGCTCGCCGTGCAACCGGCGCAAGTTAGCTGTGCGGCATCGGAGTAAATGCCGAGTTTCAATCCTTTGGAGTGGACATAGTCGGCCAGTGCCTTCATGCCGGAGGGAAACTTCGCCGGGTCGGGAATGAGGTTGTTCTGCTTGTCGCGTCCGCCTTGCCAGAGGTCGTCGATGAAGATGTAGCGGTAACCGGCATCGGCAAAGCCTTCGCTCACCATGGCGTCGGCGGTTTCGCGGATGAGCTGCTCGCTGATGCGGCCCTGGAAGAGGTTCCACGTCATCCACCCCATGGGAGGCGTGGGCGCGAGGTCAGTGCGCGGCGTCGGCTGCGCACCCGCGCCGAGGGCAAAAAGGGAAGCGAGGGAGAGTGCAATTTGTTTAAGGTTCATCATATAAGGTGTTTGAAGGTTCGTTGCTGCAAAAGTAAGAAAAATCCGCCACGGGCGGTCGCTGCGGCACGCTGCGCACCGTTGCATTTGGCAATACAAGAAAATACGCTTAACTTAGCCACGCAAAACGCAAAGTACGAAAGAGTATGACTGAAATCGTAAATTGTTATCCCGTGGGGATACAAACCTTTGAAAAGATTCGCAACGGGAAATACCTCTACGTAGACAAAACGAAATACATCGCCGATTTCCGCAAGAAAGGAATGAGTTACGTCTTCCTGAGCCGTCCGAGGCGGTTCGGCAAGTCGCTCTTTGCCTCCACGCTTCAGGCATACTTCGAAGGACGGAAAGAACTCTTCGAGGGTTTGGCCATCGCCGACTACGAGAAGGACTGGGTAAAACACCCCGTGCTCCACTTCGACATGAGCGGAGCAAAACACTTCGACGCGGAACATCTCTCACACTATCTGGACCTTCAACTGGCAGAATACGAGCCGCTCTATGGCAAAGACGAACACGAAACCTTCCACAACGAGCGCTTGGAAGGCCTTGTCAAGCGTGCCTACGAGCAGACGGGACAAAGTGTGGTGGTAATCATTGACGAATATGACGCACCGCTGCTCGACGTGGTTCACGAGAAGGAGAACCTCGGCGTGCTGCGCCGCATCATGCAGAACTTCTACAGTCCGCTCAAGATGCTTGACCCCTACCTTGAATTCACATTTATCACAGGCATTACCAAGTTCCCTCAGCTCAGCATCTTCAGCGAGCTCAACAACCTCGACAACATCAGCATGCTCGACCAGTACTCCGCCATCTGCGGCATCAGCAAGACGGAGCTCACCACCGTCATGCGCCCCGACATAGAATGTTTGGGAAGGGCACTCGGCATGAACTACGACGAATGTCTGAAAGTGCTGACGGATTACTACGACGGCTACCACTTCGGCGAGCATTCCGAAGACGTGTTCAACCCATTCAGCCTCATAAGGGCCATGAACGGACAAAAGATAGAGTCGTACTGGTTCGGGTCGGGTACGCCCAGCTATCTCATTAAAAGTCTGCAGAAATACCACGTCAACGTGACGGACATCGAGCAGCGCAACATCAGCGTCGACGACTTCGACGTGTCGCCCGAGCAGATGACTTCCGCCCTCCCTATACTCTACCAGAGCGGCTACCTCACCATAAAGAAGTACAGCCCCATCACGCAAAGCTACACGCTCGGCTACCCCAACCGCGAAGTGAAGATAGGCATGCTCAAGAGCCTTGCGCCCAACTATCTCTCGCCCGTGTCGGTGGACAACAACGGACTGGTGATAGAGTTTGTACAGGCTCTCTACGACGGAGACGTGGAGGGTGCACTGGTGCGGCTGAAGGCTTACCTTGCGCATATTTCCAACCGCCTGTCAAACAAAAACGAGCGCGATTTCCAAACGGTGTTCTACCTCATCTTCAACCTCATGGGAGCCCTCATCCGTGTGGAGGAGGACAGCGCCATAGGCCGTGCCGACGCCGTGCTCCACCTGCCCGACGCGGTATACGTGTTCGAACTCAAATACGACGGCTCCGCCGAGGATGCCCTCAAGCAGATCGACGACAAAGGCTACCTCATCCCCTACTCCGCCGAAGGCAAGCGCCTCGTGAAAATCGGCGTCAACTACGACAGCCAGCAGCGCACTCTCGGCGAGTGGATTATCAACGAGGAATAAGCCCTCTATGGGGGCGAGCTCTCCCGAGCTCGCTGCGCCGCTCATTCAACGCATGAGAAACATATTCTCAGCACAGATTCACTGCAAGCAGAGCAAAAGCAAAACCGCTCTTGGAAAGAGAAGAAGAAATCTTCTGACTTTCCAAGAGCGGTTTTATTGTTTTTATTTATTGCCTCTTCCGCCTTACGCGTCGATGTTGGCGTAAACGGCGTTCTTTTCGATGAATTCGCGACGGGGACCTACGTCGTCGCCCATGAGCATGCTGAAGACGTAGTCGGCGTCGGCGGCGTTCTCGAGCGTCACCTGCTTGAGGAGGCGCGTTTCGGGACACATGGTGGTTTCCCAAAGCTGCTCGGGGTTCATTTCACCCAAACCTTTGTAGCGCTGGGTGGTGATGCCGTTTTCGGTGCCGTCGCTGTATTTGTCCATGAAGGCCTGACGGTCGCGGTCGGTGTAGCAGTATTCTTCCACCTTGCCTTTCTTGCAGCGGTAGAGGGGCGGCATGGCAATGTAGAGGTAACCGTCCTGGATGACCTGCGGCATGTAGCGGTAGAAGAGGGTCATGATGAGGGTGGCGATGTGCTGTCCGTCGACATCGGCATCGGCCATGATGATGACCTTGTGGTAGCGGAGCTTGTCGAGGTTGGCTTCCTTGGAGTCGTCGCCGAGTCCGAAGCGGATGCCGAGGGCCTGGATGATGTTGTTGACTTCTTCGCTCTCGAAGGCTTTGTGCCACATGGCTTTCTCCACGTTGAGAATCTTACCGCGAAGGGCAAGGATGGCTTGCGTGGCGCGGCTGCGTCCCTGCTTGGCTGAACCGCCTGCGGAGTCACCCTCGACGAGGAAGAGTTCGCACTTTTCGGGGTCCTTAGAGGAGCAGTCGGAGAGTTTGCCGGGGAGGCCGCCACCGCTGAGGGGGCTCTTGCGCTGCACGCTCTCGCGGGCTTTGCGGGCGGCTACGCGGGCCGTGGCGGCAAGGATTACCTTGTCGACGATGAGCTTGGCTTCCTTCGGATGTTCTTCGAGATAGTAGGTGAGGGCTTCGCCCACGGCCTGGTTCACGGCACCGGCCACTTCGCTGTTGCCGAGCTTGGTTTTGGTCTGGCCTTCAAACTGCGGTTCGGCCACCTTCACGGAGATGACGGCGGTGAGGCCTTCGCGGAAGTCTTCGCCGGCAATTTCCACCTTGGCTTTCTCGAGCTGTTTGGCGGCGGTTTCTTCGGCGTATTTCTTGAGCACACGGGTGACGGCCATACGGAAACCTACGAGGTGCGTACCGCCTTCAATGGTGTTGATGTTGTTGACGTAGGAATGGAGGTTCTCGCTGTACGAGGTGTTGTACATGATGGCCACTTCGATGGGTATGTTGTTCTTCTCGGTATTGAGATAGATGACGTCGTCGAAGAGGTGGGTGCGGGAAGAGTCGATGTAGCGCACAAATTCACGCAGACCGAGGTCGGAGTGGAAGACTTCCTGGCGCGTGTTGCCCTCGTCGTCGGGACGGAGGTCGGTGAGGGTGATGGTGATGCCTGCGTTGAGGTAGGCAAGTTCGCGCATGCGGTTGGCGAGGATGTCGTATTTGTAGACGGTGGTGGTGAAGATGGAGGCGTCGGGCCAGAAGTGCTGGCGTGTGCCGCGGAGGTCGGTTTCGCCTACCACTTCCACGGGGGCGAGGGGATGGCCCTTGGCGTATTCCTGGCGGTAGATTTTGCCGTCGCGGAAGACTTTCGACACCATGCGGGTGGAGAGTGCGTTGACGCAGCTTACGCCGACGCCGTGCAGACCGCCGGACACTTTGTAGGAACCTTTGTCGAACTTACCGCCGGCGTGAAGCACGGTCATTACCACTTCGAGGGCGGAGCGGTGTTCTTTGGGGTGCATGTCCACGGGGATGCCGCGGCCGTTGTCCTGTACGATGATGGAGTTGTCCTCGCAGATGGTCACTTCGATGTGGGTGCAGTAGCCGGCGAGGGCTTCGTCGATGGAGTTGTCTACGGTTTCGTAGACGAGGTGATGGAGACCTTTCTCGCTGATGTCGCCGATGTACATGGCGGGACGTTTGCGCACAGCTTCAAGTCCTTCGAGCACTTGAATGTTGCTCGCGCTGTAGCTTGAGGCGCCTGTCTTCTCGTTTTCTTCCATATGTATGCGTGTGTTTCTTGCTGTTTTTGAGATGTTTTCGGGAGGAACGCCGGTGCGCCCTCGCGGAGTGGGGACTATGTGTCTAAAATCGTACAAAGATACATTATTATTCCCGTAAATGACGGCGGTTTCGGCGCAAATGTTTGCCCCACACGGCAAAGGCGGCAACGGATGTGGTCCGTTGCCGCCTTTGCCGTGTGGTGCGGAGGGCTTATTTGCCTAATTCGTTGATGTGCTGGAGGGTTTTCACGATGGCTTTGAGGAGGGGTTTGACGGTGGTGATGTCGACGGACTCGTC
>CAVCAV010000097.1:0-10430 GCA_963600165.1 Christensenella sp. UBA1685
TTCGTGTAGAGCGCGACGTTTCAAACGTCGCCTCCATAGCGCGTGTAAGGGCCGCCCATGCGAAGTCAGGAGACTTCGCCCCCATACGCTACGCCCCCATACGCGGCACAAGGCATCCCTCATTTGCACATTTGCATATTTGCACATTTGCACATTACCCCTTTCTCCTTACCTTTGCAAACACACACCGAACAAACAACCGCAATGAACCTTCCCAACCCCGACAACACCCGCGAGACACGCACGCTGGCATGGCTCCTGCTCGCCATATGCCTCGTCACCCTCTTCCCCTTCCTCGGCGACACCCTCTTCAACACCCGAGGCGAACCGCGCGAAGCAGTCGTCGCCCTCTCCATGATCCACGACGGCAACTGGGTGCTCCCCGTCAACAACGGCGTGGACCTCGCCTACAAGCCACCCTTCTTCCACTGGATAGCCGCCCTCTGCTCGCTGCCCTTCGGCACCGTGAGCGAATATACCGCCCGCATGCCGTCGGCACTGGCGCTCACCGCCATGACCCTCGCCGGCTACTTCTTCTACGCACGCCGACAGAACGCACGCATCGCCCTGCTCATGGCCGCCGTGTCGCTCGGCACGTTCGAGGTGCACCGCGCCGGCGTAGCCTGCCGTGTGGACATGGTGCTCACCTGCATGATGGTGCTCTCGCTCTATACCTTATACGCTTGGATGGAACGCGGCATGAAAGGACTTCCCCTCTGGGGCATACTCTGCCTGAGCGGAGCCTTTCTGAGCAAAGGACCCGTGGGTGCGGCACTGCCCTGCCTCGTCATCGCCGTGTTCGGCTGGATGAGCGGACGCGGTTTTTGGCCCGTGCTCTGGCGCATTGCCGTGGTGGGAATACTCTCGCTCGTGCTCCCCGCCGTGTGGTACGTGGCTGCCTACCAGCAGGGCGGCGAGCGTTTCCTCCATCTCGTATATGAAGAAAACATCCTCCGTCTGCTCGGCAAAATGACCTACGAAAGCCACGTCAACGCATGGCCCTACAACGTGGTCACCATCGTTTGCGGACTGCTGCCCTTCACGCTCCTGCTGATTTTCGCCCTCTTTGCCGTCAACTGGAAGAAGCGCCCCGCGGCCCTCGGTCCCGTAGGCACTTGGTGGAAGCGTTTCCGCGCATGGCTCAGCACCGTCGACGACGTGCAGCTCTTCACCTTCCTGAGCGCCGCCGTGGTTTTCGTGTTCTACTGCATACCCAAAAGCAAACGCAGCGTTTATCTGCTCCCCGTATATCCCTTCCTCGCCTACTACATTGCCCGCTGCATGACGTGGCTCAGCCGCAGCCACCGCCGCGTGCTCCACACGTTCAACGGCCTCATGGCCACGCTCGCCGTGGTGCTCACGCTCCTGTTCGTGGCTGTAAGAATGGGCGCCGTGCCCGAAAGTGCGGTGGCGCACGGCAAAAGCGGTGCAGCCAACGCAGCCATGCTCGCCGCCCTGCACACAGCGCCGCTCTCCTTCATGCAATGGATAGCAGCTGCTGTGCCCGTTGTGGCGGTGGCCGTTTACATAAAATGGCGCAAGGAAGTGAACGCCATGGCGTGCACGCTTGTGCTGAGTGTGTTTTTCGCCCTCGACGGCGTTTACCAGCCCCTCGTGCTCAACACGAAGAGCGACCGCCCCGTAGCCGACGCCATAGCCCGCCTCCAGCCCGAAGGCCGCATCTACTCGTTCCGCACCGACGTGTGCGTGGGCAACGAGATGCATCCCTTCACGGTCAACTTCTACCTCGGCGACCGCGTGGCGCCCTTCGAGGCTTTCATGCCCGAGAGCGGATATGTGGTGGTGGGCAACGATGAAATGGACGAATTTGCCCGCCGTTTTCCCCTCTACTCCGTACGGCTCGTAAAGGACTTCGGCCACCGCAGCTGCGACGACCACAAAATGCTGAAACTCTATTTTGTGCAGAAAACCGCGCCCGCGAAACCTTCTGCCGACACGTCTGCGCAATGAGTTCTACAAAAAAGAAGACTTTCGCCGAAGCGGTGCGTTTCGGTCTGGTGGGCGTGTTGGCCACGGCGCTCCACTACGGCATCTACCTCGTGCTGTGCAAGTTCATCGCCGCGCTGGTGGCTTACGGCATAGGCTATGTGTTGAGTTTCCTTCTCAACTTCTACCTCACCTCGCGCTTCACCTTCGGCACACGCCCCACGTGGAAACGCTTCACGGGCATGGTGGGCGCCCATGCGGTGAACTTCGTGCTCCACTCGGCGCTCCTATGGCTCTTCCTCCGCATGGGCGTGCCGAAAAGTCTCGCCCCCATCCCCGTCTACGCCGTGGCAGTGCCCGTCAACTTCCTCTTCGTCCGCTTCGTCTTCAAGAAGGCGTAAGCGTGTATGAGGGGCGAACGATGGGGGCGAGCTCTCCCGACCTCGCTTGCGCGAGGATGTCAGCCCTCTATGGAGGCGCGCGCTCTACACGAAACAACACCTCCGTATAGAGCACAACCTTAGGAAACCTCGCCCCATAGTATTTTTTTGTACTTTTGCCAAAAAGAACAGCACTACCCATGTACGACTACCTCATAGTGGGCAGCGGACTCTTCGGAGCCGTCTTCGCCCACGAAGCCGCCAAGGCGGGAAAGAAGTGTCTCGTCATCGACAAACGTTCCCACACCGGAGGCAACCTCCACTGCGAAGACATCGACGGCATTGCGGTGCACCAGTACGGCGCACACATCTTCCACACCTCCGACAGCGAGGTGTGGCACTACGTGAACAGCCTCGTCACCTTCCGCCCGTTCATCAACTCTCCCCTCGCCTGTTTCGGCGGACGCCTCTACCACTTGCCGTTCAACATGAACACGTTCTACGAACTCTGGGGCGTGCGCACGCCGGCCGAGGCAAGGGCCAAGATTGAAGAGCAGCGCAGCGAATATGCCCACATCACCTCGCCCGCCAATCTCGAAGAACAGGCGCTCACGCTCTGCGGCCGCGACATCTACGAGCGTCTCGTAAAAGGCTACACCGAAAAGCAATGGGGCTGCGCCGCCACCGAACTTCCCGCTTTCATCATACGCCGCCTGCCCTTCCGCTTCACTTTCGACAACAACTACTTCAACGACACCTTCCAGGGCATTCCCGAAGGGGGCGGCTACAACGGCCTCATCGACGCACTCCTCGCCGAAGCCGACGTGCGCACGGGCTTCAATTTCTTCGACCACCGCGAGGAACTTTCCGCCCAAGCCCGCCGCATCCTTTTCACGGGCTGCATAGACGAGTTCTACGCCTACTGCCACGGAAGGCTCGACTACCGCAGTCTGCGTTTCGAACACAAAAGGCTCGACACCGACGACTTCCAGGGCAATGCCGTGGTGAACTACACGGAACGCGAAGTGCCTTACACGCGTGTCATCGAGCACAAGCATTTCGGCCCCGCCACACAACCCACCACAGTGGTCACCTACGAATATCCCGACGCTTTTGCGCCCGGCAAAGAGCCCTACTATCCCGTCAACGACGCACGCAACGCCGCACTCTACGCCAAGTATGAGAGCATGGCGCAGCAGGAAGAGAACGTGCTCTTCGGCGGACGACTCGCCCGATACACCTATGCCGACATGGACGACACCATCGCTGCCGCCCTGGCGCTTGCAAAAAAAGAATTCGCACAATGAGCCTCTGGAACCACACCGACTTGGTAGTCAATCCCAAGTTCCCGCACCTTGAAGCGTTTGTGCGCTCGCTCCCCGAACGCTTCGAACGCGAAGAGGGACAGCTGATTCACAATGGGCGCAACAAGTTGCGCTGCATCACGTACGAGGGAGTGGACTATGTGGTGAAACGTTACCGCCGGCCCAACTTCGTCAACCGCTACGTCTACGGCACGCTCCGCCCTTCGAAAGCGCTGCGGGCCTATCGCAACGCCTTGCGCTACGAAGCCATCGGCGTGGGCACTCCCAGCCCCGTGGCCTACTACACGCGGCGCTGCGGTCTGGCTTTCAACGACAGTTACTTCGTCACGCTGCGCTCCACCTGTCCCTACCGCTACGAAGACCTCTTCACGCACAACTTCCCCTATGCCGACGACGTGCTGCGCGAAATTGGCCGCGTCACGGCCGTCCTCCACGAGCACGGACTGGCCCACAAGGACTATGGCCGGGCTAACATTCTCTTCGAGCAACGTCCCGACGGCTCCGTCCGTCTCGACATTGTGGACCTCAACCGCATGGACATCGGGCCGCTCAACATGGAGAAAGGCTGCAAAAACTTCGAGCGCCTTCCGGCAACGGCCCACATGCACCGCGTCATGGCGGAAGCCTACGCCCAAGCACGCGGCTTCGACGCCGAAGCCTGCTACCAGCTCATGCGCCGCTTCCGCAGCACCCAGCCCGGACAAGTCCCCGGAGAGTTTTAGCTATGGGGGCGAACGAACGATGGGGGCGAGCTCTCCCTAGCTCGCTTGCACGAGGATGTCCGCCCTCTATGGAGGCGACGATTGAATCGTCGCGCTCTACACGAAAATATTCTTTCCTCTTTTGATTCTTGTTCGCCCATGCGAAGTCAGTAGACTTCGCCCCATATGCTTTCGCCCCCATAAGCACTCCTCATTTGCACATTTGCACATTCGCACATTTGCACATTAACACCCCTCCCATGATCATCGCCGTCGTAGTCACCTTCAACCGCCTTGAACTTCTCAAGCGAACCGTCGCCGCTCTGCGGGCCAACAAGCCCGTAGACCGCATCGTCGTGGTCAACAACGGCAGCACCGACGGCACACACGAATGGCTCGAAGAGGCCAAAGACGAGCGCCTCTTCCCCGTTCACCAAAGCAACGTAGGCGGAAGCGGAGGCTTCTGCCGCGGCATGGAAGAAGCCCTGAAGGCCGGCGCCGACTGGATATGGTGTATGGACGACGACGTGTTTCCCCACGCCGACTGTCTGGAACATATGCTGCCCCTTACCGCCGACGGGAAAGTAGCCCTCGTGGCTCCGCGCCGTTTGCTCGAAGGAAAGGTATTCTCCAACGATTTCACCGGCTACGACTTCACCCACCCCTTCCGCTCGCTCTACAAAGGAAAGTTGCGCAAGCTGCCTCCTTCCGACAAGCCCACAGCCATTGCCGGCACGGCCTTTGAAGGACCGCTCATCCGCGCCGAAGCCGTGCGCCGCATAGGGTTTCCCAACAAGGAACTTTTCATTTTCTGCGACGACACGGACTACTGCCTGCGCCTCCATCTGGCAGGTTACACCCTTACCACCGCGCCTCAGGCGCTCATGGACAAGCACCGCTTTTTCTCCAACGACTCTTGGGCGGAACGCAACAGAAAGAAGAAGTGGAAACGCTTCTATCAGGTGCGCAACTCCACTTATCTCAACCACCGTTACGGCCACAACTGCGCCGTGCGCTACGGCCGCGGGCTGCTCTGCGTGGCGGGTTACATCGTCACGGCTCTTTTCACCTTCCCCTTCTCGCGCGCCTATTCCTTCAAAGACATTGCCAAACTTTGGCGCGCCTACCGCGACGGCATTGCCGAACGGCTCGGGAAGTACGACAACTTGTAATACTGCCCCATTTCACCGCACATTCCTTGACCCTAAACCCATATGAAACACATTCTCCTCAGCGCTTTGCTCACTCTCGCTCCTGCCACCGCAGCAGCGCAGAACGTGGTATGGTTCAGCCAGCCCACCTCGCTCGCCGGACGTGCCTGCTGGTACGGCGGCCATCCCGAACGCTACAACAAAACGCACAAACCCGTACGTGCCGGCGACTCGGCCCAAAACTCCGACCACGAATGGGAGTTCCGTTCCCTTCCGCTCGGCAACGGCAGCATCGGCTGCAACGTGATGGGATCCATCGCCACCGAACGCTATACGCTCAACGAGAAAACGCTTTGGCGCGGCGGGCCCAACACGGCCAAAGGCGCCGCCGACTACTGGAACCAGAACAAAGAGTCGGCACACGTGCTCAAAGACATTCGCCAGGCTTTCACCGACGGCGACTGGAACAAGGCCGCACAACTCACCGCAGAGAATTTCAACAGTCCCGTGCCCTACGAAGCCGACGGCGAACCGCAGTTCCGCTTCGGTTCGTTCACCACTATGGGCGAACTCTGCATTGAAACGGGCATCGACGAGGCCGCAGCCACCAACTACCGCCGTGCGCTCTCCGTCGACTCCGCTTTTGCCACCGTCAGCTTCGACGCCAACGGCACGGCCTACGAGCGCCGCACTTTCGTGTCGTATCCCGCCAACGTGATGGCCGTACGCTTCAGCGCCTCGCAGCCCGGAAAGCAGAACTTGAACATAGACTATGCGCCCAACCCCGTCAGCGAAGGCACGTTCACGCAAGTTGCCGACAACGAGTTGGCCTTCATCGGCCACTTGGACAACAACGGTATGGAATATGCCGTACGCATCAAAGCCATCGCCAAAGGCGGAAAAGTGACGTATGCCGACGGCCGCCTTTGCGTAAGCGGTGCCGACGAGGTGACGTTGCTCCTTACCGCCGACACCGACTATGCGCCCAACTACAATCCCGACTTCACCGACGCCAAAGCCTATGTGGGCGTCGACCCCAAACAGACCACCCGCAAATGGATGGACGGTGCCGCCAAGAAGGGTTTTGACCGCCTCTTTGCCGACCATTATAAAGACTACGCCGCACTCTACGGCCGCGTTCATCTCCACCTTGTTGGTCCTTCCTCTGCAAAGCCTACCGACGAGCGTCTGGCCGACTACCGCAAAGGCGCAAAGGACACCGGGCTCGAAGCGCTCTACTACCAGTACGGCCGCTATCTGCTCATAGCCTCATCCCGTCCCGGCAACTTGCCCGCCAATCTGCAGGGCATGTGGCACAACAATGTGGACGGCCCCTGGCGTGTGGACTACCACAACAACATCAACTTGCAGATGAACTACTGGCCCGCGCTCTCCACCAATCTTACGGAGTGTGCCGAACCTCTGACGGACTTCATACGCCTGCTCGAAAAACCCGGTGAGCGCACCGCCAAAGCTTATTGGGGCGCAAGAGGTTGGGCGGCCAGCATTTCCGCCAACATCTTCGGTTTCACCGCTCCGCTCGAGGGTGCCGACATGTCGTGGAACTACAACCCGATGGCGGCTTCGTGGCTCGCCACGCATCTTTGGGACTACTACGACTACACGCGCGACAAAAAGTACCTCAAGGCCACGGCCTATCCGCTCATGAAGGGCTGTGCGCTCTTCTGCGAAGATTTCCTTTGGCAGAAGCCCGACGGAACGCTCACCGCCGCGCCTTCCACTTCGCCCGAACACGGTCCGGTGGACGAGGGAACGACATTCACCCACGCCGTTATCCGTGAAATTCTCCTCGACTGCATCAGCGCTGCCGAAACGCTCAAGACCGACGACGAGGAGGTGGCCAAGTGGAAAAACATCCTCGAAAAACTTGCACCCTACAAAACGGGCCGTTACGGCCAGCTGCTCGAGTGGAGCCGCGACATCGACGACCCCAACGACCAGCACCGCCACGTAAATCACCTTTACGGACTTCATCCCGGCCACACCATTTCCCCCCTCACCACGCCCGATTTGGCGAAAGCCGCCCGCGTAGTGCTCGAACACCGCGGCGACGGCGCCACAGGCTGGAGCATGGGATGGAAACTCAACCAGTGGGCACGCCTTCACGACGGCAACCACTCCTACGTACTGTTCGGCAACTTGCTCAAAAACGGTACTGCCGACAACCTTTGGGACATCCATCCGCCCTTCCAGATTGACGGAAACTTCGGCGGAACGGCGGGCGTGACCGAAATGTTGCTGCAAAGCCACGCCGGTTGTCTCGACCTTCTCCCCTCTCTCCCCGACGCCTGGGCTTCGGGTTCGGTGGACGGACTGCGTGCACGCGGCAATTTCGGCGTGGACATACAGTGGAACGGCGGCAAACTCACAAGAGCCCGCATCACCTCGGGTTCGGGCGAAGAGTGCCGCGTACGCTACGGTTCGCAGACGGCCGTTTTCCCCACCAAGCGCGGCCACGTCTACACCGTTACGGCTGATGCCAACGGCAATATCGACGTAAAAGAATAAACTCTCTGAGAAAACTCCAAGCGCGAAGGGCGGACCGACGGTTCACTCTTCGCGCTTGGCGTTTTTACCCCCAAAAACCATTACGAAAAACGCGGCAATTCGTTTTATTTCCGCACTTTCGTTTTGCCAATATAAAAAAAGGGCATACCTTTGCTGCGGTTATAGTTATTAAGGTGAAGTGAAAGGATTCCAGCCGAATAATGCGTGCAGGAGTTCTTTCGGTTTTTTTTACCTCGTACGTACCGCCTGAATCGATATCAACAAACCTTGCAGAGACAGCGCATCCACGGGTGAAAACACATCCGTCCCCCTCCTCCGTTGCCGTGCCCGCATAGCGACGGACGCTTACGGGCGTCCCCTTCCGGCAAGCGAGCGTGGGCTGTCGCCGCACATAAATCCCTACAAAAGCAATTATGGCTTATATGACTCAAGAGGGCTACGACAAGATGGTAGCCCAGCTCCGCCACATGGAGACCATTGACCGCCCCGCAGCTTCTGCAGCCATCGCCGAAGCACGCGACAAAGGCGACCTTTCCGAAAACAGCGAATACGATGCCGCAAAAGAGGCACAGGCTATGCTCGAGATGAAAATCAGCAATCTCAAGTCCACCATTGCCACGGCCAAGATTATCGACGCTTCCAAGCTCCGCAACGACGTGGTGCAGATCCTCTCCACCGTGGAGATGAAGAACGTGAAGAACAACATGGTGATGAAATACACCATCGTGAGCGAAAGCGAAGCAAACCTCCGCGAAGGAAAGATTTCCTCCACAACTCCCATTGCACAGGGCCTTCTGGGCAAAAAGGTGGGCGACGTGGTGGAAGTGAAGATTCCCCAAGGCATCATCAACCTCGAAATTCTGAAAATCAGCGTCGGCGCATAACACACCGCATACCGCGCAACTTCCGCGACGCTCCTACCCCGCACAGCGTGTGGCAGCAAGGCGTCGAGAATGTCTGCTGCCACACGCTGTGCGTTTAAGGGCGATTCTGTCAATCACCGCCTTTCCCCAATTACCAACCCTTATCCAAAACAAACTATGACAATCTTCTCAAAAATCGTTGCGGGCGAAATTCCCTCGTACAAATGTGCCGAGAACGACAAGTTCTACGCTTTTCTCGACATCAACCCTGTGGCTCAGGGCCACACGCTCGTTGTGCCCAAACGCGAAGAAGACTATCTCTTCGACCTCAGCGACGAAGAGCTGGCCGACATGATGGTGTTCACCAAACGTGTGGCGCGTGCCATCAAGCAGGCTTTCCCTTGCCGCAAGGTGGGCATGGCTGTGCTCGGTCTTGAAGTGAACCACGCCCACATCCATCTCATTCCCCTGCAGAGCGAAGGCGACATGGACTTCCGCAAGCCCAAACTCGAGCTTCCTGCCGAAACCATGAAGCAGACCGCCGAAAGCATCCTGCACGCCTTTGAGGCGGAATAAGGGCCGTTTCTTCCACGCTACGGCCTCCGCACGGATTTTCCGGTCATCCGTACAAATCTTCCGCAACTTGCGGAAAAAGAAAGAGCATTGGGGCGACGTTTCTACGCGAAACGTCGCCCCAATGCTTTTTGTGTGGTTACTTTTTACCAGATGTGTGTGCGCTTTTCGGGACGGAGATAGTATTTGTCGCCCCACGTAACGCCGTAGACTTCATACCAGCGGTCGCAGTTCATGGTACATCCCAACGCACGGGTATATTCGTTGGCGTGAGGGTCGTTGCTCTGCAGTTTTTTCAGGTTGCGGGCCAGGGTATACTTGCTGCGCCAAAGGTTGGCGTAAGCCTGGAAGAAACGCTTCTGTTGCTTGACGAGCCCGTCGCCGCGATAGCCGTCCTTCTGGAGCTTGTTCGTATAAGCCAGCAGCGCGGCTTCAAGGCCGCCGAGGTCGGCAATGTTTTCGCTGAGCGTTACCGTGCCGTTTTCATACACATAAGGAGGGCATCCCATGTAGGCGGGCAAGTGGTTGTAGCAGTCGATGAGAAGCTGCGTGCGTGCTTCGAAGTCCTGCTTGTCGGAAACGGTCCACCAGTCGGCGTCTTCGCCTCTGGCACCGCGCTTGGCACCGTTGTTGTCGAAGCCGTGGGTGATTTCGTGGCCCAGAATGGCGCCGACAGCGTAGAGCGTAGCGTCGGAGTTGTCTTCCGAGTAGAAAGGCGAGGTGGTCATCGGCGCGAAGATGTGCACCGTGTTGGTTTCAAGGTCGTTGCAGCAGTTCACCGTGAAGGTGTTGTAATAAGTGAGCAAGATGTTGAAATCGTTCTCGCGGGGATTGCCGTTGTAGAGCGCCTTTTTGAGGTTGAAGCGCGTTTGGCGGAGGATCTTCATGTCCTCATAGAGCGACTCGCCGGTCAACTGGGGAAGGCCTTCGCTGACCCACTGGTCGGGATAGCAGGCAAAGC
>CAVCAV010000098.1:0-10426 GCA_963600165.1 Christensenella sp. UBA1685
TGTGGACCAGCTAGGGCTTGAACCTAGGACCTCCAGATTATGAGTCTGTTGCTCTAACCAACTGAGCTACAAGTCCGGGCAAAAAGGCTGCGCCTTTCCGCTTTGTGGGTGCAAAAATAGAACTTTTATTTGGATTGGGCAACTTTGCGCTTTACAAAAATTGTGCGAGCTGCTCCATCATTGCTCCATGCCGTTTTGCTCTTGTTATTCGGCAGCGCTCTGCTGTTCCGCTTCGCGGATGAGGGGGCGCGTGCTTTCCATAATCCGGTAAAGCTCACTGACGGTTTCGGCACGGAGCATGGCGATGCGGATGGGGCGGAAATTGGCAATGCCCTTGAACAACGGGCTGGCGGCGAGATGGCGGCGCACGTGGAGAATGCCGCGGTACTCGTCGATGCGCTCCACGCTCTGGCGCACTTGCTCCTTCAGCACGTCGAGTTTCCAGTCGGCCGTCATCGGGGCGTATTGGCTCGGCACTACGTGGTCCACCGAGTGGTCGGCAGGCTGCAGGGCGTCGTGTATTTCCTTGAAAATCCACGGACGGCCGAAGGTGGCACGGCCCACCATCACGGCGTCCACACCATACGTCTCAAAAGCCTCTACGGCCTTCTCTGCAGAGGTAATGTCGCCGTTGCCGATGACGGGGATGTGCATGCGCGGATTGCGCTTTACCTCGCCAATGAGCGTCCAGTCGGCATCGCCGTTGTACATCTGTGCACGGGTGCGTCCGTGGATGGTGAGGGCCTGTATGCCGCAGTCCTGAAGCTGCTCGGCAAGCGGCACGATGATGCGGTGTTCCATGTCCCAGCCCAAGCGAGTCTTTGCCGTGACGGGCACGTCGACGGCGTCGACCACGGCACGCGTGATTTCGAGCATGAGCGGCACGTTCTGCAGCAGTCCGGCACCGGCACCTTTCCCCGCCACGCGCTTTACGGGACAGCCGAAGTTGATGTCCAGCACGTCGGGGTGGGCGCGCTCCACCACAATCTGCGCGGCGTCGCGTACGGCAATGGGGTCTTTCCCGTAAATCTGGATGGCTACGGGCCGTTCTTCCTGGCATACGGTGAGTTTGTCAAGACTTTTGTTGACCATGCGCACAAGGGCGTCGGCGGCCACAAATTCGGAGTAGACCATAGAGGCACCGAGCTGGCGGCAGAGCAGACGGAAGCCGATGTCGGTGACGTCTTCCATCGGGGCAAGGAGTACGGGGCGGTTGCCCAAGTCGAGATTGCCTATTTTCATAGGAGGGAAAAGGGAGTTTGTGTGGGTTTTAGAATGGTTTTCAGCAGAAAGGTATGGAGTTCTCCTTGGGCTTCATGCAGTAGAGGAGCGCAGTGGCTCCCGCTGCGGCGAGCACGAGGCCGACGATGAGGCTCACCGCTGTGGACTGCGACTCAAGGGCCGCACCCAGGGTGGGGAAGTACATGAAGGCTACGGCCAGCGTGTTGTTGGCAATGTGGAGCGGAACGGTGAGGCGCAAGTTGCCGGTGTGGAGGAAAGCCTGGCCGAAAAACAGGCCGACAATCAGCGCCACTATGCCTTGCGAGAGGTTTCCGTGGACGAGGGCGAAGAGCACGGCGCTTGCCACTACGGCCCATTGCGGACGTATGCCGTTTTTCAGCAGGCCGAGAAGGACGCCGCGCCTGAAGACGAGTTCTTCCGTGACGGGGCCCACAACGCAAAGGAGCAGCAGACACAGCACGTTGTGTTTCATTCCCTCAAAAAGGAGCGTGCTTCCCCCGTCGGGGAGATGGAAGGGGGCGAGGAACATGCTGAGACCCACAACGAGGACAATTTGGCCCAAGAGGCAGCCGCCCAATTTGGGTGCGGTCACCTTCACGCGGTTTGCGTAGGTAGCGTCAGTGGCTTTGTCGGCCCACGAAAAGTACCACAGCAGGCCGACGGAGAGCAGAAACTCCATGACGAAAGCCGACACGCCGCTGGCTTCGGCCGACACGTGCAGTTCGTGCAACGGTGTGCCTGCTGCGAGGGCGCTGAAATTGCCGAAGAGCAAAGCCACGCAGCTGGCTATGACGCTTACCAGCACGAAGAGGAGGAATACGACGACTGCACGTTTCATTTTTCGTTGAGCATTTGGCGTACGGTGTCGGCATCGGCAGCGAGTTGCGCTTTCAGTTCGTCGAGCGAATCGAAGCGGTGCTCGTCGCGTACGCGGCGGTAAAACTTGATGCGGACGTGTGCGCCGTAGAGGTCGTCGCCGGCGTAGTCGAGCAGGTGTACCTCAATGGTTTGGTCGTCGCCGTTGTCGAGCGTAGGGCGCCAGCCTATGTTGAGCATGCCCATGTAGCTGAAGCCGTCTATTTCGGCGCGCACGGCATATACGCCGCGGCCGGGCACGAGTTGCTCGTTGCAGTCGGGGCGGAGGTTTGCCGTGGGAAATCCGAGGCGCGTGCCTTCGTGGCGTCCTTTCACCACGGTGCCTTCAAGCACATAGGGGCGGCCCAGACAGGTGCGGGCCATCTCCACGTTGCCGCCCGTGAGAAAACGGCGTGTGGCGGACGAACTGATGCGTATGTCGCCCGTTTCGAAAGGGCGCTCGCGAATCACTTCCATGCCGCACGAACGGCCGAAGCGCACGTAGTCCTTGAATCCGGAACTGAGGTCGGAACCGAAGTGGTGGTCGTAGCCCACAACGAGGCATTCCACGCCGATTTGCTTTTTCAGCACCAGCTGCATGAACTCTGCTGAGGTGAGCATGGACATGGCGTGGTCGAAGTGGAGCATCACGCAGCCGTCGAGGCCCGTCTGCTTGAGCAAGTGCAGTTTCTGCTCGTTTGTGGTGAGCAGTTCCGGCCAGTAGCGCGTGGTGCCGAGCGCCAGTCGGGGATGTTCTTCAAAAGTGATGACGATGGGGCGCAGGCCGCGCTGTGCAGCGGCAGCTTTCACCTGGTCTATGAGGAACGCGTGGCCGCGGTGCACCCCGTCGAAAAATCCGATGGCGGCGCAGTAGCGCTCGGGGCTTTCTGCGTCGTGCTTGAAATGGTGGAATGTGTAGTTTGCCATGGATTAGTTTTTTAGAAAATGAATACTTCAGCCCTGCAACTCGCCAAGCACGTCGTGCTTCAGGCGGCCTTCGGCGTCGAAATAGTTGAACCATCCGCTTCCGGCCGGGGCAATGAGCGCTTGAAGGCCGCAGTAGCGGGCGGCTTGGCAGTTGGTCTCGCTGTCGTCGAAGAAGAGCACGTCGGAGGCTTCTGCGCCAAGGCCCTCCACCACTTTGCGGAAAATGGCAGGGTCGGGCTTTTCCATGCCCAGCTTGCAGGATAGGAAGATGTGGTCGAAAAAGTCGTTCACACCCAAGCCCTTGTAGCGGAAAAACTTCTCCTCCGCCATGCGCCAATGCACGGCATTGGTGTTGCTCAGAAGGTTTACGGAGTAGTGGCGGCGTATGCGCAAGAGCATTTCAAGGCGCTCTTCGGGTACGGTGTCGAGAAAACTTTCCCACGCCGCCACGATGGCTTCGTCCGTCATGAGGGGAGCATCGGACGAGAGTTTGCGAAGCTCCTGGCAGAAGTCGGGAACGGAGATGCGGCCCTGTTCCAACAGGGAAAACACGCCGCCCTGCTTGAACGCACCGAGGTAGGGGCGGATGTCGAAGCCTATGCGGTCGAATGCCGTTTCCACCCTTTCCCGCACGAGGTCGACGAGCACGCCGCCGAAGTCGAAGAGGAGTACGGGGTCAGTCATTGCCGGTAGAAACTATTTTGTAGAGTTTGTCGCTCGGACGTACCTTCTCGGGCACGGGAATGCTCACGCGCATGCCTTTGCGGGCGGTGTCGACGGGGCCGTTGTCGCCGTGGATGTCGGTGGCGGTCACGTAGAGCGCGCCTGTGGTGGGGCCTACGATGAGGAGTTTGTCGCCGGTGGTGAATTCGCCGGCTTCAATGTAGAACTCTCCCACGCCGAGGCGCGAGAAATATTTCTGTCCCTTGCCCACATACTGCTTCCGTTCCGTGGCGCTCGAGCCGTACACGTTGCTCCATTCGCCCAGGCGCTGGCCGAGGTAGTATCCGTCCCAGAAACCGCGGTTGAACACGGTGGCGAGGCGGGTGTTCCACTCTTCCACGCGCTCTGGCGTGAACGTTCCTTCCTCCACGGCACGGATGGCTTCCTTGTAGCACGAAACCACGGTGTAGACGTATTCTGCGCTGCGGGCACGGCCTTCTATCTTGAACACGCGTACGCCGGCCTTCATCATGCGGTCTATGAAGCCGATGGTCTTCAGGTCCTTCGGACTCATGATGTACTTGTTGTCCACGTCGAGTTCGGTACCCGTTTCGCGGTCGCGCACGGTGTAGGCACGGCGGCACACCTGCATGCATTCTCCGCGGTTGGCAGAGCGTCCGAGGTTGTCGAGCGAAAGATAGCACTTGCCGCTCACGGCCATGCAGAGCGCGCCGTGACAGAACATCTCAATGCGGATGGGTTCTCCCGCAGGGCCGCAGATGTTTTCGTCCTCGATGGCCTTGTGGATATGTGCCACCTTGTCGAGTGAGAGCTCGCGGGCGAGGACGGCCACGTCGGCAAACTGTGCGTAGAAGCGGAGGGCTTCTACGTTGGAAATGTTGAGCTGCGTGCTGAGGTGCACTTCCTGACCGATCTTCCGGCAGTAGGTCATGACAGCCACGTCGGAGGCGATGATGGCGGAGATGTGCGCTTCGTGGGCGGCATCGCAAATTTGCTGCATGAGGGGGATGTCCTCGTCGTAGATGATGGTGTTGACGGTGAGGTACGACTTCATGCCGTGCTCGGCGCACTGTGCGGCAATGTCGCGCAGGTCGTCAATGGTGAATCGGCTGGCACTGTGGGCTCTCATGTTGAGGGCTTCAATGCCGAAGTATATGGAGTCGGCTCCGGCCTTGATGGCGGCGGCAAGCGATTCGCGCGAGCCTACGGGAGCCATTATTTCGTATTTTGACATGGGAGGGGATATTTAATGTGCAAATGTGCAAATGTGTCGCTTCGCGAATGTGCGAATGTGCAAATGTGCGAATGTGCAAATGTATATGCCTTTAATTGCTCTATGTCTTGTAGCGTCTCAGCTATCCATCATTTGCACATTTTCATATTTGCACATTAGCACATGCGCGAAGCGCTCAAACAATGCTTGTTCCGCAAAAACCGTCGATGGCGTCGGCACGTGTGATGACCACACGCTTTACGCCTTGCGAGATGGCGCGGAGAGCGTTTTCTATTTTGGGAATCATGCCGCCCGAAACGATGCCTTCCGCTTTGAGGCGGGGAAAGTCGGCAGCGGTGATGAGGGGGATGACGCTTTCTTCGTTGTCGGGGTCGGAGAGCACGCCGGCATGCTCGAAGGTGTAAATGAGCGTCACTTCCAGACCGGCGGCAGCAAGGGCTTTCGCCGTTTCGGAGGCGATGGTGTCGGCGTTGGTGTTGAGCAGATGGCCTTCGCCGTCGTGGGTGAGGGGAGCCATCACGGGAGTGATGCCCGCTTCGAGCAGCGACGAAAGGCGTTCGCCGTCCACGCGGTCCACGTCGCCCACGAAGCCATAGTCGACGTTGCCTACAGGCGGCCGGCGGTGGGAACGGATCACGTCCATGTCGGCACCGCAGAGCCCGAGTGCGTTCACTCCGTGACTTTGAAGGCGCGCCACGAGGTTTTTGTTGACGAGTCCGCCATAGACCATCGTGACGATGCGCAGCATTTCGCCGTCGGTGATGCGCCGTCCGTCCACCATGTGCGTTTCCACACCGAGCTGTTGTGCCACGTCGGTGGCGGTTCGTCCGCCGCCGTGCACAAGCACTTTCTCTCCGCCGAGTGCGGCGAAGTCGTGCAGCAGTTGTTCAAGGGTTTGGGGCGTTTCCACAATTTTTCCGCCCACTTTGATGACAGTGACTTTGCGTTTCATAAGGCAAAAGTACGAATTTTTTTTGCGCAAGCGGGCTCGGGAGCGTACAGCTGCATAATGGACGAACTCGTTTTTGGACAGGATGTATTGGTTTGAATGAAAATAAAACGATTAAAACCAATAAAACAAGGCTGCGCCTTTGAGGGCGACTGGTCTGGAACTTTCAAAACGAAAGGCTACGCCTTTTTCACCGCTTAAGGGCGTAGCCCGTTTTGTTGGTTTTGAACGTTTTGTTTTCTCATTAGATTTTTGTTTTTCGCGCAAGCGAGCTCGGGAGAGCTCGCCCCCATCGTTCGCCCTGTGCTGGGCTTGTACTATTTCTTACTTTACAAAAAAACAAAAAAAGCGTCCGCAAAACCTTTGCAGATTTTGCGGACGCTTGTTTGTGTGCGTTATGCAGGTTTATTGTTCCTTGGCTACGCCGATAACCACACGGTTGGAGTCGTTGTCGGAGAAGGGCTGAACGGTGTCGCCCTTGTAGCCGGAGGTGAAGCGTGAAGCATCAACGCCGTACTTCTCCGTGAGGAGCTTGACTACGCGGGCAGCGCGCTTCTCGGAGAGGCTGCGGTTGATGGCGGAGGTACCGGTGCCGGCGTCGGCATAACCTACCACTTCGGCCTTTGCAGAGGGATGGTCCTTCATCCACTGTGCGAGTTCCTTCACCTTGGCTTCTTCGGTGTCGCTCACTGCAGAGCTGTTGATCTTGAAGAAGATGTCCACACGCTTTTCGGCGAGCTTTTTCACTTCGGGCTTGGGCTCGGGAGTGGGCTCTACTACGGGCTCGGGAGTGGGTTCTACGACGGGCTCGGGAGTGGGCTCGGGTACGGGCGTGGGAGCGGGAGCTGCCTTAGCCTTGCCGCGGCCGAACTTGAAGTTGAGGCCGATGAGGGCCTGCACCTGCCAGTCGCCGTGGTTGTTTATCTTGGAGTTGAAACGGTCGTGGTAGTTGTTGGCCGTCACTTCAAGGCCGAGACCTACGGCACGGCAGAGCTCGGCTTCGAGCTGCATACCTACGCGGAAGTTGTGAACCAGGCGGTCGTCGTCCCACTTGAGGTTGAGGCCGTCGCTGGCTGCAGCGGTGCTCAGACCGTTGAGGTCGTCGTTGTCCCAAGCGTAACCGAGACCCACACCACCGATGAGGTAGGCGTTGAGCGTGTGGTGCTTCTGGGGAGCAAACACGTTGCAGAGGTTGAGCATGAGGTCGAGGTTAGAGGTGACGAACTTGTAGTCGTACGTCTTGCCGATGCTCTTGAGTCCTCCCTTTTCGTTGAGGCCGCTCACGTGGAGACGTGCACCCACAGCGGGAGTGAACATGCCGCCTACGCTGACAGCACCGATGGGGGTGATGAGCTTGTCGGCCTTGTAGTTCGTAAAGGTTACCTGACCGCCGCCCTGAATGCCGATGAAAGCATAGGGGTAGTCTTTCTTGCCTTTGCACTTGCTTTCGCAGCAGTCTTGTGCCAAGGCTGTTTGCGTGGCCATACCCATCATGAGGGCCGATACCAGCATAGTCTTGATGTTGATCATATTGTTTTTATTTGTTTGTTCACAGTAAGACGCGACAAAGGTAGTGAATCTTTTTAACTTATGCAAAAGGCTTTTTTCGTTTCGGTGTTACGATTTTCCTAAATGTGTATGGAAACCGTCACGCATCGGGTTCGCCGCTGAGAATCTTTTGCATAAGTTGGGGTGAAGAAATGGTTTGCAGCGCACGTTCCAGCACGCTGTCGTGACGGATGCCGTACTCTTCGCCGCCTATGCTGTAGTAGTAGGTTTCTACAATGCGTTGCTCCACCACGCGGCGGATGTCGTTCTCCCAACGCTTGAAGTCGCGGTCCTCGTCGTGCTTGAGTTTGGCTTCGAGCGCGTTGAGCTCGGCTGCGGCGTCGGTGTCGTATCCTTCCACGTGGGCCACGTAGCGCAACGTCTTGAGCACGCGCAGACTTTGCGGGTCGTAGCTGAAGGCATTGTTCTTCATAAACTGGCAGAAGTCGGCATACTCCTCGTCGGTGAGCCGGAAGGAGGACGGCGGGGCTATGGTGGCGTGGCGGGCGCGGTAGTTCACGCAGTAGTCGATGAGCTGGTCGGAAGCGTTGAGGTAGGCGATGAGCGTGGGCAGACTGTCGGCTGCCACGGTGATGTCGGGCGTGATGCCGCCTCCGTCGTATACGGCACGTCCTGCTGCGGTGCGGAAAAGGCGCGAAAGGCTGTCGGGGCGGTGCACGGGGAGTCCGTCCTTGAAACTGTAGGCTTGCACGCAGCGGCCTGAGGGAATGTAGTATTTTCCCGTGGTGAGTTTTATCATGGCCTTGTAAGGCAGCTCGCGGCTTTGCTGCACGAGTCCCTTGCCGTAGGTGCGCCGGCCGATTACCACGGCGCGGTCGTAGTCCTGCAGCGCTCCGCTCATGATTTCCGAGGCCGAGGCGGAGAACGAGTCAACGAGCACCACGAGGGGCATGTCGGCGTCGAGCGGGTCGGAGGTGGTGCGGAACGTGCTGTTTGCCTCCTTTATTTTTCCGCGTGTGCTCACCACTTCCCTTCCGCGGGGAATGAAGAGGTTCACGCCCTTCACGGCTTCTTCCACAAGACCGCCGGGATTGCCGCGGAGGTCAAGGATGAGGCGGCGTGCGCCTTCGGTTTTCAGGGAGGAAATGGCGCGGTGGAGGTCGGTGGCGGTGTTTTCTATGAATTGGGTGACGTGGACATATCCTATGCTGTCGTTGAGCACTTTGCGGAACGTCACGCTGGGGGTGACAATGTGGCGGCGCGTCACGTTGAAGGTCATCACGCGGCCGGTGGAAGGTCTGCGCACACGTATTTCAAACGTGGTGCCGGCTTCGCCTCGCAGTCTGGCGCTGACGTCGGAGGTATATTCTTCCGTCGGGGTGTTGCCGCGCACGGGTATGTCGTGTCCGGCAATGGAGAGGATGACGTCGCCGCGAAGCAGTCCGGCCTCGTCGGCGGGCATGCCCTGGTAGGGTTCGCTGATGATGCAGCGGTCTTCCGACTTCTTGTAGTAGATGGCCGAGCCTATGCCGTCGTACTTTCCCGTGGTCATCTGGCGGAGCGAGGAGGTTTCTTCTTCGGGATAGTATTCGGTGTAGGGGTCGAGCATTTCGAGCATGTACGACGCGGCGTTGTCTATGTTGCTCTTGGCGTCGAGCGTGTCCACGTAGTAAAGGTCGAGGTCGCGGTAAAGGGCGTTGAACACGTCCAGATACTTTGCCACCTCGAAGTTGTGTCCTTTGCGCTGCGCTGCGCCGGGCAGGGCGAGCAGCAGGAGGAGAATCAAGCCGGTTAATCGTTTCATGCTTGTTATACTAAAGGCAATGCCGGGGCATTGCCTTGTATTCTATATTATAATGTCTGTTTTGGAATCAGTCCGTTGCGGCTGCCGCTTGGCGGAGTTTCTGCCAGGTGGCTTCGTCGAGCGCCGTTCCCACCACTTCTATGATGTGGCCGGCGAGGAGCGAACCGAACTGGGCGCACTCGAGCAGACTTTTGCCTGAGGCGAGGGCGTGGAGGAATCCTGCGCTGAAATAGTCGCCGGCGGCGGTGGTGTCGACCACGTGGGGCACTTCGCGCGCTTCGCAGTAGGTCTGCTCGTCGCCGCGTCGCACATAGACGCCGCGTTTGCCCACCTTCACCACGGCTATGCCGCAGAGCGAGGAAAGTTTTTCGAGATTGTAGAGCGGGTCGTCTTCGCCGGTGAAGGCGCAGGCTTCAAACTCGTTGGCGAAGACGATGTCGGTTTCGGCAAGGAGTTCGCCGAAGAATTCGCGTTCGGCTTCCACCACGTTGTAGCTGGCCAAGTCGAGACACACCTGCAGTCCGGCTTCGTGGGCGAGCCTTACGGCGCGGCGGATGAGCGCGTGGTTTTGCACGAGATAGCCTTCTATGTAGAAATATCCGCAACCGTCGAACCATTCGGGCTGCAAATCGGCGGCGGTGAGTTCGGCTGCGGCTCCGAGATAGGTGCCGAAGGTGCGCTGCCCGTCGGGGGTGATGAGCGTGGTGGCTACGCCGGTGGGGAGCGTGTTGTCGTGTACGAGATGGGCTTCAATGTGGCACGCTTCGCAGTTTTGTGCGAAAACGTCGGCCATTTCGTCGTTTCCCACTCGTCCGATGAGTGCGGTGGGTGCGCCCATGTGGGCGAGGGCGCGTATGGTGTTGCATGCCGAACCGCCCGTTGTACGCTTTTGGGCAAGGGTAGAGAGACGATGGCTCACATCGGCATAACGCTGGCGGTCAATGAGTTGCATGGAGCCTTTCGGCAGTTCAAGTTCCTCGAGCAGCTCCTCGCTGCCTATCTGCACAAGCGCGTCAATGAGGGCATTTCCGATGCCCAAAATCTTCTTCATCCGATTTTTTTTGATTTTTTCTGCGCAAAGATACGGCTTTTTCAAAATTAAGACTTACCTTTGCACCGCAATTCAGCACAAGGCGGTAAGTTTTTTACTTTACGTCACTGCTTCAGTAGCTCAGTTGGTTAGAGCACCTGACTGTTAATCAGGGGGTCGTTGGTTCAAGCC
>CAVCAV010000099.1:0-10307 GCA_963600165.1 Christensenella sp. UBA1685
ACGCAAGACAAACTGGAAGCCTACCTCAACTGCAAGCACGGCCTTGAGCGCAACGTGTATGTGCATGAGGTGTTCGTTGCGGACAATATACAAAACAAGGGCAATACCCTTCAAACCGCAGCGTTTCAGCCTCACGGAGGTATTGCCCTTTACAAGAGCATCCTTGCAGATGTCTTGAATGCTGCAAATGTAGGCATTACTTCCGGTAGGGCAAAAAACAAACGCCCACTTCTTCCGAAGCAAGCGCACGTGCCGTTCCATTCGCACCAAGTTTGTGCCTTTGATGATGCTCGAGATTGCACTCCACAACGGAGTCATCGACCGCATGAACGGACGCGGCAAGTATGCGTTCCTCGATGAAGAACTTAAGCAGAGGGAGGATGGATTTGGCGAAAAGGAAAGACCTGAGGTTGAAAGCTAAACGAAAAAGAACGCTTGAAACCGCCTCTCTTGGAGATACGCTCCAAGGTCATTAACTGTCGTTTCAAGCGCTGATGGGGCAAAGGTATTGAAAAACATTGATATCCCTGCTGCATCCGTTGACAATTCTGCGAAGGAAAAAGTTCTTCACTTTATAAAGGAACTTCGCAACCATCGCGAAACCACAATAACCAGTGAAGAGCTTGAGGATGCCACAAATGTAGTGGAAACATTTGAGAATCCTTCACGTCCCGAAGATAAATCCAAACGTTTCAACCTTCGCCGTCACAACCGCGACGCATCGCAGATGGACATTTGCGCCATGGACATGTACGAAGAGTATGAAGAAGCGTTATTGGGCCGTCTTCCATTCCAAACAGTTCGCCCCGTCTTTTACTCCGAAGTTCAGGCCCACCTTTACTACGGGTTTGCCTTTCAACTTAAACGCATCGGCATAATGCTTGGCTTCAATTTGCGCCAAAGCCTCCGCTGCGGTCTTGTTGAATTTCAGTTCCATGACGTAGATGGCATTGTCGGTTTCCAGCACCATGTCTATCCGACCTTTTGCCGTGTGTTGTTCCACAACGATGCGATAGTGGCTCAAAAGGGCGAACATAATGTAGAGCGTCTGTTGCCAATGGCCTTCGTAGTTGGTGTTGTCGCAATAGGGGACGGTGGCAAGAAAATCGTTGAGCAGACTGAATGCGGCATCCATGTCGCCTTTTTTTACCAATACGGACATTTTTGCCATGGTAGTATTGCCCTTCAGCGTACATTCATTCAGATAATGGGGAAGCAGACTGCGGTAGAGTCCCACCCGAATCTCCTTGTTGGGAATGCCCAGCGTGTAGAGGTCCGTGTCTTCGTCGTAGTCCTTGATGGTCATGTAGCCGCTCTGATAGAGCAGGGGAATGATAGTGGACAACGATTCAGTGGCTGCATCGAAGTCTTCCTTGGAAGCATCGGTGTTTTCGCCCAAGTCGGTAGGCAGAAAGTCAAACTTTCTCATCATGTTGATGAGATAAGTGGGCGTGCCCGATCCGAACCAATAGGAGTTCATTTTGCCGTCGGCAAAGCAGTTGAGCAGACTGTAGGGATTGTAAACATCGGGGGAAGGCCATGTGAAATGATATCCGTCGTAGTGCTCCTTGAGCCGTTGTACGGTTTGCTCACGTGTCAATTTTAGCTTTGCGGCCAGCTCGTCTATGTCATCGCCCATTTGGGTAAGCATTTCTTCTTCGGTTATGCCGCATATGCCGGCGTACGGCTCATCCATGCTTACATTCTTGATGTTGTTGAGTTCGCTGAAGATGCTCAGTTGCGAGAACTTCGTGATGCCCGTGAGGAATACGAAGCGGAGCATGGGGTCACTATCTTTTAGAGGTGAGTAAAAATTGCGCATCACAAAGCGAAGCGCATCAAGTTTTTCGTCTTCATGCGCCACATCAAGCAAGGGGGCGTCATACTCGTCAATGAGTACCACAACTTGCTTGCCTGTTTGCTGATGCACTGTCGTAATCAAGTTGAGAAGGCGTACATTGGGATCTTGTGAATCGCAAGTTACGCCAAACCGCTTCTCGTTGTCTTGCAGAATGAAAAGCAGAAAGCGTTCTAGGGCATCTTTCTCCATGTGCTTCCCACCGGCCATGCTGAAATGTAGTACGGGGTAGGAGTTCCACTCCTTTTCCAGGCCCTCAATGGCAAGTCCTTCAAATAGGTCCTTTCTCCCTTCAAAATAACTTCGAAAGGTGGAAACGAGCAACGATTTGCCGAATCGGCGCGGACGGCTCAGGAAAAAATACTTCCCGCTCGTATGCGTCATGTGGTAGACGTATTCCGTCTTGTCGATGTAGAGGTTGTCGCGACGGCGTATTTCTTCGAATGTCTGTATTCCTATGGGGTATAGTCTTCTTGCCATAGATGGAGTCTTTTTTCAATATGCGAATATACGTAAAACCACCGAAACCCAACAAGCTTCGGTGGTTTTTAATCAAAAATCCGTACCGCATGTCGTTCAGTCAAACGAGATGTAGGGAGTGAGGCGGCGGAAGTCTTCTTCGGTGAATTCTTTGTAGAGCTTGAGGTCCTGCCAGGAGCGGATGGGGCCGTAGCGGCGGATGTGGTTTACAATGTCCTTGGTCTGTTCGTAGGATATGTAGGGGTGACGCACGAGTTGTTTGAACGTGCTGTGGTTGATGCGCAGGCGCTGAGGCTGTGCATGCGGCTTCTCAAACCAGCGGGAGGTGCCGGGCGGAAGGCCTTCCACTTCGTCCACCTGACTTGCCCAGACGAAACCGCCGAGACGTTCGCGGTAGGCAATGATTTTGTGGGCGTAGTAACTGCCTATGCCGGGTATGCGCTTCAGCTGTGTGGTGTCAACGGTGTTGAGGTCGAGCAACGTACCTTCTTCGTATTTGTCAATGTGCTCGTACTGCGGAATGTCGCCCTTGGGCGTTCCGTAGTAGTCTTCGTCGTTTTTGGAATAGTTTTTCGCACGGTCTTCGGCTGCGATGCGGATGTAGGGACGAAGTCGTTCAAAGTCTTCCTTCTCCAAATTGTAGAGGCGTGCGAAGTCGTCGGGCGAATGCCATCGGCCTCCTTTGCGCCGGTAAGCCATCATGTTGCGCACGTGCATTTCCGAAAGTCCCAGTTTGCGCAACGTGGCAGAATCTGTGTGGTTGGGGTCGAACGGGAAAGGACGGGCTTGCGGGTCGAGCCGGTTCTTGTCGCTCCACTCCACGCGTGCGGCCTCTTCTTTCAGTTCCTTTTCAAGAATCTTGAGCGAATCGGCATCGGCCTGCGTGAGCGTCAGACCGCCGTCCCCGTTGTTGCAGTTCTTCCAAAGGCAGCATCCGGCGCAGAGAATCAGCAAGAGCAGGCCCACAAGATTGAAGCCGCGTATTTCACTAGTGGAAACGTACATGTTGGTAGATTTAGAGGTTAGTGTGACGGACTTTGTGCGCGCCGGCCTTCTTTGTAGTACCACCAGTAGGTTTCGCCGTAGGAACGTCGAAGCATGTTGTTGCGCACGTCGGCCTGGTGAATGGTGTCGCCCATTTCGGAGAAGTCGTTGTAGTTGGCTTCGATGGTGGCGTCGGTGAAAATCACGGCGGGGCGGGTGCGCATGTGGGTGTACATCACAAGGGCTTCCGCATAGTATTTGGGCAGGTGCTTTTGCTCGCGTACCTGCCGCGGATAGTAGCGGCGGATTTCTTGTGCGAAGCGGTCTATTTGACGGTTGGCAAGAAGTGCACAGAGGTAGTAGTCAGCTGCAATGCTTGGATGGAATCCGGCTTTTTCGGCCGCGTGTCGGAAGTAGTCTGCGGCTTCCTCTGCTTGGGTGTGCGCAGCGGCAGAGGGTAGGGGGGCGGAGAGTTTACGGCAGAGCGAATCGGCGGGGAAAAGCACGGTCTGTTTGTCGTCTTGCGGAAGCAACAGACTCGTGGCGTCGGTGGACGGCATGAGGGACTGGTCGAAGAAGCGGTCGCCGAGGAGGCCGGGTGCGGTGGCCATTGCATAGGCGCGCATGGCGATGAGGCGCGGCGTGGTTTCTGTGGATTTTGCTCCGATGTGTTTCACCTTCTTGGGCTTGCCTTTAAGCAGCAGCTGTGAGGTCTTCATCTCGTAGTGGTCCGTGTCGGTAGCAGCGGCACCGACGCCCATGTAGACGCTGAGCAAGAGAAGGAAAATCGTGTGGCTCATGGCGCTGTGCCACATTGTGCTGTTCTTTTGCGCCGCTTCCCAACGGTGTTGCAGATACATGCTGGCGGCGCAGAGCACAACGGCGGCAACGGTAATTGACGTGAGGCGGATCCATGAGGCAAAAGGCGCGCTGACGAGCATGGTTGCCGCCCATGCCGTGGTGAAATAGGCGGGAATGGCCGTGCGGCAATGCTTGCAAAAGAGGCGGCCGATGACGTTTGTCAGCGAAAGCGCCAAGGCCGTGAACACTATGGCCACAAGCCATGGCGTGTGGGGTGCGGGCTTTCCAAAGCATAGGCTTTCAATAAAGTGCAGCGTGTCTTCCTGTGCTGTTCCGAAGAAGAGCAGAAGGTATAGGCCAAAGTAAATACGGGTAAGGATGCGCATGGCTATAGATATGGTATTTATAGGACCACCCTAAAAAGACAGAGTGAACTGCAGTTGCCCGACGCGGGGGCGGGCACTTACGGTTCACTCTGTTTCTGATTCTTTTTAATGTTTATGGCTTTCGTCCTCTTTTATTTGGTTGCAGCGGGAGCTGCGGGAGTGGACGAAGCGGCCGGTGCTGCGGGAGCGGGAGTCTGTGCTTCGGGTTGTGCGGTGGTAACCACGGAGTCGACATCCTGTGTGCGCGGAGCGAAGAATATGGTGGCTACGGCGAGCACAACGAGTACTGCAGCAAGCGTCCAGGTGGCTTTCTCCACCACGTCGGTAGTTTTGCGTACGCCCATGATTTGGTTGGAGGCAGCAAAGTTTGAGGCCAAGCCACCGCCCTTTGACTCTTGGATGAGTACGATGAACGTGAGCAGAACTGCTACGATGACAGCCAAAATAACGAGTACTGTATACATTTGCTTATTGTTTATTGTGATTTTTGTTTATTATCAGTTTCTGCAGGAAACGAATCTGGTCTGCAAAGTAACTACTTTTTTTCGGATTATTCAAGTTTACTTTGCGTATTATTTCAAGTGCCTTCTCGTAGCGCTGCTGTTTTATGTAGATTTTGGCAAGCGTCATGGTGAGGTAGCCTTCGTCGGGGGTGTCGGAAGTTCCGTTGGCCTCGTCTGTGATGTCGGGCACGTATTCGGGGTTTTCTTTGAGTTGTATGCGCTCGGGCTTGTTTTCAATGAAGTCGTCGATGAGCGAGGCGCTCCGGTCGGCAGGCGTGGGGGCTTGCTCGGCTGCAGGCTCAGGTTCGGCATCGTCGAGTTGCAGCAGATAGGCGGCATAGTCGGTGGTGGCGTCGGCAATGGTGAGTTTCCGGCCTTTTGGGGCGTCGGTCACTTCTGCCGTGCTGAGGAAGTCGTCTATGAGTGTTTGCGTGCGGTCGCCGGTGGGTTGGGGTTGCGGGTCGCGGTGGATGGGAGAGGGCTTTATTTCGTAGTTCTCGCCTTCTACCATGCGAAAGAGCTTCCGGCGGTCGGGAATGTAGAGTGCAGCCTTGCGCAGCTCTTCCCCGAACGAGGCGTCGTGGAGGAGGAAGAGGTTTTGCAGGAACAAGAGCCTTGCTGTCTGGTAGTAAGGATATTTGGCCACGGTTTCGCGGAGTCCGTAGAGTGTGTCCTTACCAAGGCGTTCGGGGTGGGCTATGAGTTCGGCAATTGCAGGCATTGCTTGTGGATGGGCTTAGGAGGGTCTGAAAAAGTTGTGGGTCTTACCAGTCAGCTACGGTGGCGTTGAAGATTTGGTCGCAGAGGTCGTTGGTCATTTCCGTGACGAGTTGCTCTTGCACGGCGGAGAGTTGTAGGTTTGAGTTGTACTGCGTGGTGGCGGAGAACTGCTTTTCCCAGCTTTCGTTGGTTTTGGAGTTGTTGAAGCGAATGTTCACCGTCATGCGCAGTTGTACTTGCGAGGAGTATCCGTCGGCCGAAACGGCTTTGTTGAACTGGTCGTAGCCTGTGATTTCTCCTGCAATGTGGAGGTCGCCGCTGCGCTTTACTATTTTGAGTCGCGTTTGGTTGGCATACTTGTCCTGCAGCGAGTTGTTGAACATGGCTTCCATCGGTGCCCATCCGTATGGGGCGCGGTTAGCTATTTTGTCGATCTGTATGGTCTTAATCAGGTCGTAGTTGATGCTTGTGCCCGTAAATTTGTAACTGATGCTGCAGGCGGTGAGCAGTAGCAGGAGCAGTGCGGGAAACAGGGCTGTGAGGTATCTTTTCATTTGGCGCGGAAGGCTGGTTGGTAGGAGGAAAGGGCGTCGGGAGCGCTGCGGACTATTCCAGTCCGTATTCTTTTATCTTTCGGTAGAGCGTACGTTCCGAAATGCCGAGCTGTTCGGCGGCAGCTTTTCGCCGTCCGTTGTTGTCGTGGAGTGCCTGGCGGATGAGGTTGCGTTCCAGCTCGTCGAGCGACTGCACTTGCTTTGCCGTTTGTGCCGATGCGTTCGGACTGCTTGCGGCATCGCGTGGAGCGGAGCCGGCTGCGAGGTCTTCGTCGTTGATTTCTTCCCAAAGGGAAAGTTGCTCGTCGTCCTTTTGCAGCAGCGGTGCGCCAGCGGAATGTGGAGTGTCGTCCTTGAATACGGTAAGCCCGTTTTGCGGAGCAATGGCACTGTGTCCTTGGCTGATTTCCTTTTGCTGCTCGCGTACGATGCGCTTGAGTTCGGTGACGTCGCGGCGGAGGTCGAAGAGAATCTGGTAGAGAATTTCGCGCTCGTTCTCAAACGTGTGGCCCGTGTGCTGGTCGCCTACGGCCACGAGTTGTGTGCCTTTCGACTCGGCGGGGAGATAACGGCTGAGAATTTCGGAGGTGATTTGGCGTTCTTCCGAGGTGACGCTCATGTTCTCCGTGATGTTCTTCAACTGTCGCACGTTGCCGGGCCAGGAGTAGGCGAGGAGCATTTGCTGTGCGGCTTCGTCGAGGCGGATGGGCGGCATCTTGTACTTTTCGCTCATGTCGAGTGCGAATTTGCGGAAAAGCAGTGATGCGTCGGTGCCTCGTTCGCGCAGTGCGGGGATGCTTATGCTGATGGTGTTGAGGCGGTAGTAGAGGTCTTGTCGGAACTTGCCGTCAGCGATGGCTTTTTCCATGTTGACGTTGGTGGCCGCCACAATTCTCACGTCGGTCTTTCGCACTTCGCTCGACCCTACGCGGATGTATTCGCCCGTTTCGAGCACGCGAAGCAGGCGCGCCTGGGTTTGCATGGGCAGTTCGCCCACCTCGTCGAGGAAGAGAGTGCCGCCGTTGGCTGCGGCAAAGTAACCCTCGCGTTGTTCTACGGCTCCGGTGAAAGCGCCTTTCTCGTGGCCGAAGAGTTCGGAGTCGATGGTGCCTTCTGGGATGGCGCCGCAGTTTACGGCAAAGTATTTTTTGTTTTTCCTCAGACTGTGGTCGTGGATGATGCGTGGAAACACTTCCTTGCCCACGCCGTTTTCGCCCGTGACGAGCACGGAGAGGTCGACGGGGGCTATCTTGAGGGCTATTTCGAGTGCGCGGTTGAGCGCTTCGCAGTTGCCTACCACGCCGTAGCGCTGCTTGATGCGTTGGATGGTTGTGTTGTCCATGATGTGGAGGAAAAAGAATTGTTTTTTCTTGCCGTGGTATGTTCTGGGGCAATTGGTCCCAACTTGCGGTAAGTTCCCACAAAGTTAAGGCAAACCTTTTGGTGGGGCAAACTTGTAGGCTTTATTCTTTGGTCAGAACGGACTTTGTCGCGCGAGCGAGCTTGGGAGAGTTCGCCCCCATAGGCCTTATTTAAGTTCGTCGGCCTTGACGCCGAGCGCCGCAAGGAGGGAGAAGCCGAGAATCTGCGGCACGAAGGCCTGTGCTTCGAGCGGTTGCATGGAAAAGAGTGTGAATGTCTTTTCGTCGGTGTCGGCACAGATGCGTTTCACTTCGTCGCCGTAGGCTGCGGTGTCGGCCACGACGGCCACGTTCTTCACCTCCTTGGCATCGGCAATGGTGGCAAGCGACTGGGTGAAGAAGTCGTTGAACGAAACGATGTCCTCTACGGGGTAGGAGAGGAGTTCGAACTCTGCGATGTGGTCTTTGAAAGCCTGTGCGTTGAGTTCGGCCGTGAAGTCGGCGGGGGTGAAGTGGGCAAGCTGTGTGTTCTCCTTTTTGTGTATGAACACTACTTGTATGCGGTTGTCGCCGGGGGTGATGCCGCTGTCGAGTGCCACGCAGTCGAGCCAATGGCAGAGGTCGGCTTTGGCTATCGTGCGGCCTAAAACGGCGGCGAAGTGGGCGGAGAGGTTTGCTGCCACTTGGTCGAGGTGGTCGGCATCTACCAGCACGACGGTGGATGCCCATTGGGGTGCTTGCATGGGGGAAGGGTTTTTAATGTGCAAATATGCAAATGTGGCCTCACGGAGGCTTTTTCGTGGCTTCGCCTTTAGGTGCGCGGTGGGGTGAACGATGGGGCGAACGATGGGGGCGAGCTCTCCCGAGCTCGCTTGCGCGAGGAAAGCAATCTTGTTTTGAAAGTCTCCTGACTTCGCATGGTCAAAAGGGCAAATATTCGTGTAGAACGCGACGTTCCAAACGTCGCCTCCATGGAAGGCGCAGCCGTGTAGAGCGCGAAGTCAGGAGACTTCGCCCCCATCGTTCGCCCCATCGTTCGCCTATGCGCCCTTAGTCTTCGAAGTCGAAGGCGTCGTCGGGGAAGAACGAGGGCGCTTCGTCGGTGAAACTGTCGAGTGCGCGGCGGTCCTTCTTGGTGGGGCGTCCCGTTCCGCGGGCGCGGTCGACGAATCCGCTGATGCGGCTCATCTCGAGCAGTTCGTACTGTTCGGGAGAGGTGATGTTGTCGAGAATCTCGGGCAGGAGGCGGGCGCCTACGCGCTTCTCTATGGCTTGCTTCACGCGGAAGGTGTAGGTGACGGGCGACTTCTTTACGCTCACCTCGTCGCCGTCTTTGACGGTGCGCGAGGGCTTCGCCTGTGCACCGTTGATGCACACGCGTCCGTTCTTGCAGGCATCGGAGGCAAGGGTGCGCGTTTTGTAGATACGTGCGGCCCACAGCCATTTGTCCAAACGTGCTTCCATAGGCGCATTTATTTGTTGTTGTACTGGTTCATGGCCACGTTGATGCCGGCGAGGCAGAATGTCTTGACGGCTTCTGCTGCGGCTTTGAGGCGCTCGTCCATGGTCTGGAGGTCTTCTTCGCCAAACTCGCCGAGCACGTAGTCCACTTGTCCGCCGCGCGGGAAATCGTTGCCGATGCCGAAGCGCAGACGGGCGTATTTCTGCGAACCGAGCACGGAGGTGATGTGCTTGAGTCCGTTGTGGCCGGCTTCACTGCCTGAGGGCTTCATGCGCAGATGGCCGAAGGGGAGGGCGAGGTCGTCGACCACCACGAGCAGACGCTCCACGGGAATCTTCTTTTCGTTCATCCAGTAGCGCACGGCATTGCCGGAGAGGTTCATGTAGGTGGACGGCTTGAGCAAGGTGAGCGTCTGGTTCTTCACCTTGAGCGTGGCTACGAATCCGTAGCGTTTGTCTTCAAACTCTACGCCTCCTTCTTTTGCCAGCGTGTCGACCACGCGGAAACCTATGTTGTGGCGCGTCTTGGCATACTCGTTGCCGATGTTTCCGAGGCCTACAATAAGGTAGTTCATAACGTTGTGGATGTTTGTTACCCTATGATATAAATATGAGGTTATGCCCATTGCGTGTCGGCTCAGCGCGAAGCGTGTTCGGCTACTGGCGTGTACACGAATTGTGGCATAACCTCATAGGTGTATTTACTCAAATGCCCGTGGCTCGTGGAGCGTGGGGCTCATGAGTTTGGAAGATTTATGCTCCAGCGGCCTTGGCAGCTGCTGCGGCAGCACCGGCTGCGGCACGGGTCATCTTGACGGTGCAAACGATAACTTCCTTGGGAGTTACCATTTCAAGGCCGTCGAAGCTGAGCTGACCGGCCTTGATGCTCTTGCCGAGTGCGAGGCTCGTTACGTCTACTTCGAGCTTTTCGGGGATGGCGCTGTAGAGGGCGCGTACCTGGAGCTTGCGGATCATCATCATCAAGCGACCACCGGCGCGTACACCTTCTGCAAGACCCTTGGCTACAACGGGCACACCCATTACGATGGGCTTCTCGGCGTGTACTTCGTAGAAGTCAACGTGGAGCACGTTGTCCTTTACGGGGTGGAACTGTACTTCCTTGAGCACTGCCTTGTGGTCAACACCGTCGATGTTGATGTCAACGAGGTAGATGTGAGGAGTGTAGATGAGCTTGTTGA
>CAVCAV010000100.1:0-3025 GCA_963600165.1 Christensenella sp. UBA1685
AGATTTAAGGTTAGTAAAGATTGGTTGTCGGGAGACAATCAATTTTTTTTGTGCCAATGCCAAAACACTAAGGCTAATGGCGCATAGAATTTCACGCTTTTCTTTGAAACTTAGCCAACCATGTGCTATCTTTGCGCCAAAACAAATAGATGGAAAGAGAAATTTCTTCGTTGTCATCCATGTTCTAATACCTTTTCTCACGATGAGATATATCGTTTCCCTGTTAGTATGTTTACTCCTTTGCGTAGGATGTACGTCCAAGTCCCCCAAGTTCGTCATAGGTGTGTCGCAGTGTTCTGAGGACATTTGGCGCGACAAGCTCAACGATGAGCTTCGCACCGCCGGCTACCTGAACGACTCCATTGAAATAAAAGTAGCTTCTTCCAACGACGACAGCCAGAAGCAGATTCGACAAATCAACCAGTTTATCGACGAGGGGGTAGACTTGCTCGTAGTGTCGCCCAATGAAACCAACACCATTTCCTCTGCCCTCGACCGTGCTTACGACAAGGGCATTCCTGTGGTTCTATACGACCGCAAGACCAATTCGGACAAATACACCGCTTATTTCGGTTGCGACAATTATCAGATTGGCCGCACCATGGGCTTGTACATTGCGCAGCAGCTTAAGGGAAAAGGCCGTGTGGTGGAAATAATGGGACTGAAGGGCTCGTCTCCCTCGCAAGAGCGGCATCGCGGATTCGTGGATGCCATCAAAACCTATCCGTCCATACAACTCGTGGCTTCCGAGTCCGGCGACTGGAAAGAGCAGAGCGGCGAGACGGCCATGAAACGCATATTGGCCACGACGCAGGACTTTGACTACGTCTTTGCCCACAACGACCGCATGGCATGTGGCGCTTACAAGGCAGTGCGTCAGGCGGGAATAGAACGTCCCTATAAATATACCGGCGTTGACGCCATGTCTACCAAAGGCGGCGGACTGGAACTTGTGCGCGACGGCGTGTTCGAAGCTTCTTATCTCTATCCCACGCAGGGCGACGAAGTGGTCAACCTT
Organism: Christensenella sp. UBA1685; assembly: GCA_963600165.1. Classification (GTDB taxonomy): domain Bacteria; phylum Bacteroidota; class Bacteroidia; order Bacteroidales; family Bacteroidaceae; genus Alloprevotella. The sequence goes on from CAVCAV010000100.1 coordinate 1,019, forward strand.
GCCATGCGCATCCTTACCCACAAACCTTTCAAACGCGAAAATCTTTTCAGCACGTCCATCGTCACCAAAGACAATGCGGAACTAACCTTGATGGCGGAGAAAGACACTGAGCGCCAAAAGCATAACTTGGCTGTGCTGCACAATCAGGTGAACCGATATGTGTCGGACTATCATGCCCAGAAATTGCTTTTGGTTGCACTCGTCGTGGTGCTTGCCATCATTAGTCTGGCCGTGGCTCTTATTTATAGGGGCTACATCATCAAAACGCGGTTGAACGAGCAGATGGCAAAGAAGAACGACGAACTCAAGCGGCTTAACGAGGAGGTTGTTCAGCTCACCGATTCGCGCTTGGTCTTCTTCACCAACATCAGTCATGAACTGCGCACGCCGTTGACGCTCATAGCCGACCCCGTAGAGCTTTTGCTTGAGGACGAGAGCATAAACGGGCGTAGCCGCGAACTTCTGCTGATGGTAAAACGCAATGCACTGTCGCTCCAGCAACTTGTAGGCAATATTCTCGATTTCAGAAAGATACAAAACGGAAAGATGCAGCTCAAATTGAGCCGTTTCAACATATTGGATGCTGTCGGCACGTGGACAAACGACTTCCGTCTTACGGCTTCGCGCAAGCACATTGAGTTGCTTTTTCATGCTGAAAATTATGCAACCCAAGCCGAAGTCGTCGCCGACAAGGAAAAGGTGGCGCGCATAGTTTTCAATCTTCTTAGCAATGCTTTGAAGTACACTCCCGATGGCGGAAGCATCAACGTTTCGCTCAAGAGTGAAGGCACGGACCGTTTCCGCTTGGAAGTGCACGACTCGGGTAAGGGACTTGATGCGGAAGATGCGACAAAAGTGTTTGAACGCTTTTTCCAGGCAAAGGGTGCCTCGTCGGGAACGGGCATCGGTTTGGCGTTGGTGAAGTCTTTCGCCGAACTCCATCACGGCAGTGTGTCTGTAGAAAGTGTTCCGGGCGAAGGCGCCTGCTTTGTCGTAGTGATGCCTTGCGTTCAGGAAGGAATGTTGTATCAAGAAGAAACAACGGAAATTCGCCCCGATACCGATGACTTGCAGTACGTTTCCGATGCAAAACTGCAAGAAGGAAAGTTGCAGCAGGTTCTAGCCGACGATACGGACAAACCTACCGTTCTCGTGGTGGACGACAACAACGACATACGCCGTTACGAGCGCACTTTGCTTGAAAGCAAATATTTCGTGCTTGAGGCCCGCGACGGAAAGGAAGGACTGGAAATTGCCAAACGCGAAATCCCCGATTTGGTAGTCTGCGACGTGATGATGCCCGTAATGGACGGCATGGAGTTTTGTGCCCAATTGAAATCCACCGTAGCTACGAGCCATATCCCCGTGGTCATGCTCACCGCCAAGAATCTCGACGACCAACGCACCGAAGGCTACGCTCAAGGAGCGGATTCCTACATCACCAAACCTTTCAACAATAAGGTGTTGTTGGCGAGAATAGACAATTTGCTCAAGTCGCGCGCCCAACTTCGTGCGCTCTTCACGGCAGAAGAGTCTGGCGCATTCAGCGGAAAGCCTGCGGAACATTCCGCAGAGCTTGCCGACCCCGACAAGCAATTTCTGAAGAAACTGCACGACGTCATTCGCCAGCACATGGGCGAAAGCAGTTTCGGTGTGGAAGACGTGGCCAACGAAATCGGCCTAAGCCGTGTGCAGCTTTACCGTAAGGTGAAAGCCATGACGGGTGCTTCGGTGGTAGACATTCTTCGCAAGGCACGTTTGGCAAAGGCCCACCATCTTCTCCAGACCACCAAGCGCAGCATCTCCGAGATAGCCTTTGAGGTAGGCTTCTCCTCGCCGTCTTATTTCACAAAATGCTTCAAGGAAGAGTATGGCGTGAAACCGGGAGAGGTGGAATGATGCGAAGAATGCGAACGATGCGAACGAACGATGGGGGCGAGGTCTCCTGACCTCGCTTGCGCGGCTTATTCAATCGCCTATGGGGGCGACGATTAAATCGTCGCGCTC
>CAVCAV010000100.1:3035-10064 GCA_963600165.1 Christensenella sp. UBA1685
TTATAATCAAAAAAGGATTCATTTCTGATAATTCATGGTTCATTCATGGTCATTCGTGTTCTTCTTTTAAACATGAATTATCATGAATGGACCATGAATTTTCCATGAATTCTTCTTTTGAACATAAATGTTCGTGAATTGACCATTAATTCTTGTCTGTGTAGAGCGCGACGATTCAATCGTCGCCTCCATAGTGCGTGTAAGGGCCGCTCATGCGACGTCAGGAGACGTCGCCCCCCATCGCTCGCTCCCCATTACGCCAAATTTTCAAGCCACAAATTCAAAGAATCTACGAGCCCAACGCGTTGGGCTCGTAGCAAGTTTCAGGTAAACAATTGCAACCTTCGCTTTGCAACCCGCAGTTTTCAAGGCTTATCCTATAACGAATCGTTCATTCAATGTAAAATATGTTGCATGAACGATTCGTTTTATTTTGTGTAACGCCGTTTGTTGCTGAGCCTCAATCCCGTCCATACCTTTGCGGCAGAATTTTTCTACAAATCGAACAACTCAAATCGACAAACATGAAAACGAATTCTAATGCCCGAAAGGCAATGATGGTGTTGGCGCTTGCGCTCACGAACATGCCCCTGGCAATGGCTCAGGAAGACAACTCTAATGCCAAAGAAGAAGGAAACCGCAACGTGATGCTCAATGCGTCCAGTGCCAACGGTCCGCGCGAAATTCAGATAGGACTTCCTTCGGCAGACGTCAATGTGCTTGAGAACGGACTTCCCGTGACCTATGCCACCAATCCCCACACCGTCAACAGCCTTTGGCGCGGTGACGCCAGCCTTTCCCATCAGGGCCTGCTCAAGATCGCCGAAACGGCCATCACTACCGGCAACATCGGTTACGCCGTCAATTCCTTTACCCAGCTCGGAACGGACGGATTCCATGGTACGCTCAACTACAAGAGCAACCATTTCGGCCTGCAGGAATTCTCGCTCAACCTCAACGGAAACTTGCCCAAGGGATGGTACTACAGTGCCAACATGTATCAGGACTTCGATCCGGGTACGTTCAAAATCAAGTCAACCCCTTATCAGGACCGTACGCAGATTTACAAGGGGCTGCTTACCAAGCGTTACGGCAACGGACGCGGTGAGTTCACCGCCATGTACAAGTACAGCAACAGCCATCCGGTCTACAACTATGCCACGCAGAGCGCTCCGTTTGTCTACGTCGGCGACGGCAGTGTGAAGGAATACGGCAAGTTCAAGCTCGGCACCACGTCTTACCTTCCTACTGACAACCAAATCACCTACCGCGATATGCGTACGGGTGAACTCAAAGAAACCACGCTCTACGATGCCGCCCTCAACCGCTCCAGCGAAGTGGCGCTCATGAACTCCTACAAGTGGGACAACGGATGGCTGTGGAAAGCCGTGATGCGTTACGACCATTCGCGCGGAGCCTGCGTCTACCAGACGCCCATGTCGCTCATCGACACGAAGAGTGCCGAAGCTGCATCGAAGTATCGCTACGTTTATCGCGGTCTTGACGGTGCCGTCACTCCCTATACCGGCCAATACGTGCAGACGCGTATGTCCTGCCTCAATGCAGGTACGATAGACGAAGTGCTTTTCACTTCCGAACTTTCCAAGCGCTTCCGCACCTCTACGCTCCGTCTCGGCTTGAACGAGTGGTACTACGACATCGACTACTGCTCGAACACCACGATGTACGACCAAACCGTGCCCGACGACGGCACCTATGCCAAGCGTGTGTACGATGCCAACTTGCGTTCCGACTATTTTTACGACTTCAACAAGAACGCTTCGGAATACTACAAAGGCCACGAAAACAAACTCGCTTTCTATTTCACCCACGACTGGGACATCTCCCCGAAACTCAACCTCTACTACGGCGCACGCCTTGAATGGCAGAAGCTGAAAGGAGAAAATGCCGCCGTGCGCAATGCTGCCGGCGACTATGTGGGCCGCTTTGCCGATTACTATCTCGGTGCAACGGCTGCCGACGGAACGCTCATCGCCCCAGCCAAAATGAGCTACGACTGGTTCAACTACGACCTCTCCGCAGCCCTTACCTATAAGATTACGCCCCACTTCGGTCTTACGGGCGACTTCACCTACATCGTGCAGCACCCCACCATCTCCACGTTTGCTCCCGCCACCATGCCCAACGTGAACCGCATCTCCGTGCCCCTTGGCCGTGCCGGTTTCTACTACAACAACTCCTGGCTGAGTCTCACTTCGCTCTTCTCCTACATTTCGAAGACGAACAACAACTCTACGCTCAACCTTCAGCACAACGGAGAAATATTGGCCGCACCGCTCACTTACGACATCCAAACCTGGGGTTGGACAACCGATGCCGTGGTACATCCATTCAAGGGCTTCGACCTCCATTTCCTCTTTACCTACCAGATGCCTACTTACAAGAAGTACGAAACGTCCATCACTTTCAACGACGGCTACGTGGGTAAAATCAACGCTACGGGAAATGTCGTGGCAGAAGTGCCCAAGGTGCTTGTGGAAATCGACCCGAGCTACATGATTACCCCCGCCCTCAAGATTTGGACCTCCTTCCGCTATTTCAGCAAGACCTACGCCAACATCAACGAAGCCTACTACTTCAAGGGCCACTGGGAAACTTTCGGCGGCATCAACTGGCAGGCAAACCGCATGCTCTCCTTGGGATGCACCGTGGTAAACTTCCTCAACCAGACAGGTGCGAAGGGAACCATTGCCGGTGCCGAACTCATCACCAAGGACGAGGCTAAGGGCATCAGCAACCAGCTCATGACGGGTAGCTATCTGCGTCCGTTCACCGTAGAGTTCACCGCCACACTCAAATTCTAAAACCCATTTACACAACAATACTATCATGAAACTCAATATGCTCAAAATGGCCGGTCTGCTTCTCATGACGGCCACTGCCACCACCGCCAGCGCACAAAAACTCCATATATCCCAGAGCGGCGACACCACGTTGATTCGCGTGGAGAATCCCACACGCTATCTGCTCCTCCCCGTTGAGGAGGAAAAGGACGAAGCCAAAGTACTCCTCTATACGGGTGCAAAAACCGACACGTGGATGGACGTCCGCCTTTCCCAAGGAACGGTAGACTACTATGTGCCTTTCGTCCTCAAGGAAGAGGGTAGTGCACAAAAGGAGTCTGTAGTGAAAATCCTCGGTCTGTCTTCCAACGCACTTACTTTGAAAGACGGCATGCTGAAACTCTCCGACAAGTGGGACGCCAGCAACACCGACTACTACCGTCCGCTCTACCACCACACACCTTCCTACGGATGGATGAACGATGCCAACGGCATGGTGTACAAAGACGGCGAGTATCACCTCTATTTCCAGTACAACCCCTATGGTTCAAAGTGGGGAAACATGCACTGGGGACACGCTGTCAGCACCGACCTCAACCATTGGCGCGAACTTCCTCCAGCCATTGCCCGCGACACCATGGGCCACATTTTCTCCGGAAGCTCGGTGGTGGACAAAAACAATACGGCCGGCTACGGCAAAGACGCCATCATTGCCATCTATACGAACAACAGCGTGAACCACGACGAGGTGCAGTGCCTTGCCTACAGCACCGACAACGGTCGCACTTTCACCAAGTATGAGGGCAACCCCGTGCTGCGTCCCTTCGACGGACTCAAGGACTTCCGCGACCCGAAGGTGTTTTGGTACGAACCCAACAAGACGTGGTACATGATTGTCTCTGCCGACAAGGAAATGCGTTTCTACACGTCGCCCAACCTCAAGGACTGGACTTATCAAAGTTCCTTCGGAAAAGGGTGGGGCGCACAGCCCAACCAGTTTGAGTGTCCCGACTTCTTCCCGCTCCCCACTCCCGACGGCAAAGGACAGAAGTATGTGATGATTGTCAACATCAATCCCGGATGTCTCTTCGGCGGAAGTGCCACGGAATACTTCGTGGGCGATTTCGACGGAAAGGAATTCAAGTGCGACGACGATCCCCATGTGGCCAAATGGCTCGACTTCGGTAAGGACCACTATGCCACGGTCACCTTCTCCAACACCGGTTCGCGCGTGGTGGCTCTTCCCTGGATGAGCAACTGGCAGTATGCCAACATCACCCCCATCAAGCAGTACCGCGGTGCCAACGGACTTGCGCGTGAACTTTCGCTCTACCAAAAGGACGGAAAATATTACGTGGCCGCCAATGCCGTAGAGGAAACGAAGCAGATGCGCCAAAGCACCAAGGCACTTAAAGTGTCCGCAGTGAACGGTGAAACCAACTTGCCCCAGGCTTTGGCCGAAACGGAAAGTGCTTTCGAACTGGAAATGGACGTGACGCCGGGAAAGGCTTCTGAAGCCGGTTTTGAACTCTACAATGCGAAAGGCGAAAAGGTTTCCGTCTACTTCGACATGAAGAATGCCCGTCTGGTAATGGACCGTTCGGAAAGCGGACTGACCGACTTTGGCAACTATGCCGTGCTCCACGACATTGAGAAAAACTACAACGAGCACCATCGCGACTCCGCTCCCTCCAACATACGCAACTGCGTGAACTACAAAAACGACTTCGCCCTTGGCACTTGGGCTCCGCTCAACCTTTGCGAAGGCAAGACCTACCATGTAGACGTGTTCGTGGACAAATGCTCCGTGGAAATCTTCGTCGACGGCGGACGCCTGGCCATGACGAACCTCGTCTTCCCCACCACCCCCTACGAGTCGATACGCTTTACCGCAAAGAACGGCAAGGCACAGTTTAAGAACGTAAAAGTTCATAAGCTTTCGCTCTAACCGGGTGATTTTCCTCTCTTCTCTCTCGGACAGTGCCTCAGCTTTGCGTGCAAGCTTGGGATGCGCATGGCGGGGTGCTGTCCTTTTTTATTCTTACAACAAATATTCTTCTCCATGAATTCACGAAAACTTGTTCTCATACCGGTGATGTTCTGCTTCTTCGCCATGGGCTTCGTTGACCTTGTGGGCATCGCCTCCAACTATGTGAAGGAAGACCTCCAGCTGACCGATTCCGTGGCCAACATTTTCCCCTCGTTGGTCTTCTTCTGGTTCTTGATCTTTTCCGTTCCTACGGGAATACTGATGAACAAAATAGGCCGCAAGCGCACCGTGCTGCTTTCGCTCGTCGTCACGGTCGTTTCGCTTGCACTTCCCCTGTTCGGCGAAACGTTCCCCCTTATGCTCGTGTCCTTCTCTCTCTTGGGCATAGGCAATGCACTGATGCAGACTTCGCTCAATCCGCTGATTTCCACCGTCATTAAGGGCGGCCATTTGGCTTCCACGCTGACGTTCGGACAGTTCATTAAGGCCATAGCCTCGTTCCTTGCTCCTTATCTGGCCATGTGGGGCGCTGTGGCAGCCATGCCAACGTTCGGCTATTCGTGGCGCGTGCTGTTCCTTGTTTATTTTGTAGTCGGACTGTTTGCCACGTTGCTCCTTCTTCTCACTCCTATAGAGGAGGACAGCGCAGAGCGTTCTTCCTCGGTGGTCGACTGCTTGAAGTTGCTCAAAAAGCCTGTCGTGCTGCTGTCTTTCATCGGCATCATGTGTCACGTGGGAATTGACGTGGGCACCAACACCACCGCGCCCAAACTGCTTATGGAGCGCCTCCATTGGACGCTCAACGAGGCTGCTTTTGCCACGTCGCTCTATTTCATCTTCCGCACGCTGGGTTGTCTGACGGGTTCCGTCATACTTCGTGTGGTAAAGACACGTGTGTTTTTCGTAGTGAGCGTCGCCATGATGGCTTTGAGTATGGTCGGCATGTTCTTCGGACATTGCCAGGCTGTTATCTACGTGGCCATTGCTTTGGTGGGTTACGGCAACTCCAACGTGTTCTCCATGGTGCTTTCGCAGGCGCTCCTTTCGATGCCCGAACGCCAGAACGAGGTGAGCGGACTGATGATTATGGGACTTTTCGGCGGCACGGTGTTCCCCCTTCTCATGGGCTTTGCCAGCGACGCCGTAGGTCAGGTAGGCGCTGTGGCCGTGATGGCAATAGGCGTAATTTACCTTTTTACCTACACGGGACGCGTGAAACATTAATTTTAGTCGTACATTAGCATAAAGTTAGCACAGAATATTATGAACCATACAGGAAAAGATTATGTAGTAGGCCTCGGCGAAATCCTTTGGGATGTGTTTCCTACAGGAGCAAAGCTTGGAGGCGCACCGGCCAATTTCGCTTTCCATGCCGGACAGTTCGGCATGAACTCCGTGGCGGTGAGTGCCATAGGCAGTGACGAACTTGGAGAAGAAACGCTCCGCCAACTCAACGAGAAGCATTTGGCGTATGCCCTGCCGCAAGTGGAATATCCCACGGGAACGGTACAGGTGACGCTCGATGCGGAGGGCGTTCCCACTTACGACATCAAGCAGGGCGTGGCTTGGGACAACATTCCTTTCACCGACGAAATACGTGAAATAGCCAACAACTGCCGCGCCGTGTGCTGGGGTTCGCTTGCCCAGCGCAGCGAGGTGAGCCGCAAGATGATTTACAGTTTCATCGACGCCACTCCTGCCGGTTGTCTTCGCATCTTCGACATCAACCTTCGCCAGAACTTCTACACAAAGGAAGTGATTTGCGAGAGCCTTGAGCGTTGCAACGTGTTGAAGATAAACGACGAGGAACTCGTTACGCTCGGCCGTCTCTTCGGTTATCCCGGACTCGACATTGAAAACAAGTGTTGGCTGATTCTCGGCAAATACAATCTCGACATGATTGTGCTCACTTGTGGTGTGAACGGCAGTTATGTGTTCACTCCCGGCAACCGCTCGTTCCAGGAAACGCCGAAGGTGGAAGTGGCCGACACGGTAGGTGCAGGCGACTCGTTTACCGGCACTTTCTGCGCCTCCGTCATTCGTGGCAAGAGCGTAGCCGAGGCTCACCGCCAGGCAGTGCAGGTCAGCGCCTACGTTTGCACACAACATGGTGCCATGCCCGAAATTCCTGAAGAATTGAAGAGCTTGGTGTAAACAAGCGAACGATGAAGCGAACGATGGGGGCGAACGATGGGGGCGACGTCTCCTGACGTCGCATGAGCGGCCCTTACACGC